>NZ_JBEXLR010000129.1:0-15832 GCF_040610095.1 Micromonospora sp. NPDC004540 | reverse complement strand
TGTGGGGCGCTGGAATGGGCGGCAGTGATGGCAGTCGGGTGATGATGGCGGCGCATGCCACGAAGCTGGTGGCGTTGCCGATGATCAGGGCCAGATAGGCGGCGCGGGTGTCCAGTTGCACTGCGGCGCCGGCGGCGAGGGCCCCGCAAGATCCGGCAAGGTTGGCGACCGAACGGAGATAGGCACGGTAGCGGGCCGGGTTTGTGCCGCCGAAGCCGCGCACCAGCGGGCCTCGAGACGCCCCGCCAGCTGAGTGAGCGAGCTGGGTCAGGCAAACCAGGACGACGAACAGCCAGAACGTGTGCACGAAGGCCAGGGCAGCCATGGTGGCGGCTCGGATGATGAGAGTGAGCAGGTAGATCTCGCGCGGGCCTCGCCGATCGGCGAGATGCCCCGTCGGGATCCCGGCGAGCATCCCGACGAGTGCTGCGATGCCCATGCCCAGGGCGACCTGCGTGAGGGGGAGCCCGGCGGAGCGGGTGAAGAAGAGCACGGCGCTGGCCATGAAGATGCCGCTTCCGAGCATATTGACGAAGGTCGCGATGGCTAGGACGCGCCGGGGGCCGTGGTCGGGGATGAGTCCTCGGGCAACGAGCCATGAGCTGTTCGGCGGTGGGACGGGAATAGGCGAGGTTGTCGCTGTCTGCAAAGTGACGGGGGGCCTCTCGTCGACGGTCGTGGGTTCGTTGCAGGGGCCCTGCCGGGCGCCGCTACTCGAGGCTGGCCAACTCCTCGGCAGACAGGCGCAACGCCCCGGCGGCCACGTTCTCGACCAGGTGGTCGGGGTTGCCGGTGCCGGGGATCGCCAGCAGATGTTGCCCGCGGCTGAGGCTCCACGCGATTCGTACCTGCGCTGGCGTCGCTCCGTGCGCGCGGGCGATGGCATGCACGGCCTCGTTGGTGGCCACGCCGCCAGCCTCACGTTTGTCCCCGGCGATCGCGAAGAACGGCACGAAGGCGACACCCTGCTCGCCGCAGGTGCGCACGAATTGGTCGTGCATGCGTCGGGTGTCGACGCCGTACGGGTTCTGCACGCACACCACCGGGGCGATCGCCTGTGCCTGCGCGAGGTGGTGCGGGCGGATGTTCGACAGGCCGAGGTGTCGGATGAGTCCGGCGTCGCGCATGTCGGCCAGCGCGCCGAAGTGCTCCGCGACCGAGTCCAGCCCGTGCTGCCGCAGGTTCACGACATCCAGATGGTCGCGGCCGAGCTGGCGCAGGTTCTCCTCGACCTGCCCGCGCAGCTGGTCGGGCCGGGCCAGCGGCAGCCACTCCCCCGAGGGGTCGCGGCCCGGCCCGACTTTCGTGGTGATGACCAGGTCATCGGCGTACGGCGACAACGCAGTGTTGATCAACTCGTTTGCCGACCGGAGCGGCGAGAAATAGAACGCCGCCGTGTCGATGTGGTTCACACCAAGCTCGACCGCCTGGCGCAACACGCCGACGACCCGGTCACGATCGCTCGCCGCGCTGCCGTCACGCGTCAGGCGCATCGCGCCGAATCCGATCCGGTTGACGGTCAAGTCGCCGAGCGTCCAGGTGCCTGCGGATCCCGCAGTGATCATGTTGATGGGCATGGGGGCGAACTTAGCCACCCCCGCTGACCTGCACAGTCGGTCGTCTGCCGGATACCGCTCGCGCAAGATCACTGCTAGTTTGTTTATCGTGGGAAGCAGTCCGCCGGGGCATCGTGGTGACAGCCCGAAGTTCATTCCGGCCCTGACCGCATCCGCGTTCCGCACGTAACGACAGGCCGTCCGAGGACGAGGCCCGACCTGGTCCTAGTGCCCCGTCATGCAGCCTCGAACGGGTAATCGGGGTGGCGGATCTTGGAGCCGGCGGCGAATGCGGTTTTGGGTTTGGCTCGGTGGTTGCGCCAGCGGATGTAGTAGCCGATGGCGGCGTCCTGTTCGGCGTGGGTGCGGTGGTCGGTGCCGTTGAGGGCGAAGTAGCGCAGGGCAGCGAACTCGACCTCGATCCAGTTCAGCCAGGACGCGTAGGTCGGTAGGAAGATCAGGTCTACTTGGTTGGTGGCGCACCAGGCGCGTTCGTGCAGGATCCGCCGGACGGCCTCGACGCTGATCGCGCTGATATAGCAGGCCTCGATGAGGTAGTCGCGCAGCTTCGACAGTGACCAGCAGGAGAACGGTTTGCCGAGGAAGCGGGGGGTCGCACCGGGCGATGACGCAGATCCAGTCGCGGGTCTGCTCACCGATCCGTCTCGGTGCGCCCCCGCTCCATTTTGGGTCCAACGCGTCGAACCCCCGCTCGTTGAAAGCGTGGATCACGTCCCGTACGTAGTCCTCGCTGGTCCTGAGCAAGCGAGCGATGTCCGGCGCCGGCTGCCCCTGGGCCGACATCAACACCACGATCGCCCGACGCAGCTTCACCGGATCCTTCGCGGTCCGGGTGATCCGCTGCAACCGCTGACCCTCGGCCATCGACACCTGCCGAACGAACACCCCCGGACGTCTGCCCACCGGCCACCACCTCCCACCGTGAACGATGAGGGACAGGCTGCCGGAGGAATCCTCAGAACGACGGATACACGATCAACGTTCAAAGACGAGGCAATAGCTCGACACCTCTACCGCAGTTCGGCGGCGATCCGGTTGGCGTCGGCGCTCAGGGCCTCGTAGCCGTCGGCGGTGAGCTTGCCGCCGCGTCGCAGCTCTTCGAGCTTGTCGCGCAGTTTCTTGAGCTGGTCCTCGGCCTGGTCCGGGTCGCTCTCGGCGATCTCCTTCGCGATCGCGTCGACCTTGGCGTGCAGGTCCCTCGCGGCATCGGGGTTCAACCGGCCGGATTCCACCTGCTCCCGGATCGACCGGCGCATGCTGGCGATCGGGTCAGCGGCTGGGGTCGGACTCGGCATACGGGAGGTGGCCCGAGCGCTCGGTGTCGGGCTGACCGGTTTGCGGGAGGCGGATGCGATGGCGCGTAGCGTCGGCGTGGCGGGTGCGACGGTGAGCGGCACGGCAGGCACGCGGGGCGCCACGGCGGTGGTGGCCGATGCCGGCGGGGTCGTCGGTCCCGCGATCGAGGTGTGGTCGTCGCGGTCGAGCAGCGTGACGCCGGTCAGGACGAGCAGCGCGACACCGAGCAGGGCCGCCGTCAGTAGCGGCCTGCGCCAGTATCCTGCCGGGCGGTGGTCCAGCCTGAGGCGTGCAGGGGCGAGTGCGTCCGGCCCGGGTGGAAGGTCGGCCATCGGCGTGGACCGTCCCGGCTGGTCCGGGTGCGCCGGCGTGACCGGCACGAGGGGAACCGGCGTGCCGGCCCGAGGCAGCAGGGCTGCGAGGCGGTCCCCGACTTCGACCGCGTCGCGCGGCCGGTCGGCGGGATCTTTGGCCAGCAGTTCGGCGGTCAGAGCGTCCAGTTCGGCGGGTACGTCGGGCCGGCGCTCGCGCAGCGGCTGGGGTGGCTCGTTGACGTGCTGATGCAGCACGCTGAGCTGCTCGCCGACGAACGGCGGGCGGCCGGTGAGCATGGCGTAGAGGGTGCAGCCCAGCCCGTACAGGTCGGTGCGGTGGTCCACCGGCTGGCCGAGGGCCTGCTCAGGAGACATGTAGGAGCTGGTGCCGAGCTTGGTTGCCGGCGCGGTGAGGGCCTTTTCCTTGTCTGCCCCAGGGAGGCGGGCGATGCCGAAGTCGCAGATCTTCACTGTGCCGGTGGCGGTGACGATCAGGTTGCCGGGCTTCACATCACGGTGCACCACCCCGGCCGCGTGCGCGGCGGCGAGGCCATCGCAGGTCTGAACGACGACCGACAATGCCTGCAGGAGGGTGAGCGAGCCGTCGGCGATCAGCGCGGACACGGTCCGCCCCTCCACCAGTTCCATGATCAGGTAGGAGTCGTTCTCCTCGGTGCCGAAGTCGTGGACGGCGACGATGTGCGGATGGGTCAGCCCAGCCGCCGCGCGGGCCTCGCGGTCGAAGCGTTCCGCGGCCATCGGTTCCTTCAGGCCGGCCGCGGCGAGCACCTTGATCGCCACCGGGCGGTCCAGACGCAGGTCGCGACCACGCCACACCTCACCCATGCCGCCGCTGCCCAGTAGCTCCTCGCACCGGTAGCGGCCATCCAGCAGACGTCTCAGCACAAGGCCTCACTGCTCCAACCCTGCGCGCCGCTACACCCGGGGGTCGGTGACGCGACGGCCGGCATCGGGGTCATCGGACGAGCCAGTTGGTCATGGTGGACGGTCCCCAAGCTGGTCAACGCGCCACCGCCACCGAGGAAACGAGCGCCTGGCGTCGCCGACAGCTTGGAGGAACCCCAACGAAGGACGGGACGATCGCCGGTTGAGCAGGGCGGGTCCGGTCAGTGGTGGCGGTGGGTGACGCCGATTCAGGCCGGCGCCCGTCCCGTAACGGCACCGGCACGCGCAACGCCTCTTGTCATGAGAGACCGGGCTGAAGCACAACCCGGCGGAAGGGGATTCCAGCCCTGGGTCCTTCCGATCGAACAAGGCGCATAGGAAGCACGAATGGTTGAGGCGACACACCCAGCTTCGGAACCCAGGTCACGCCAGCGTTCCGCGGCTGCCACCTTGCCGGAACCCGCGACGGTCACCCCCACCGACGTAGAGAGTGCTTCCCAGGTGGCACAGCCGGACCCCGGAGAAGGCGAAGCCAGCACCTGCGAGCACTGTGGGCAGCCCCTGTTCAGAGACTGGCTCTGGGGATGGATGCACGAGGGCCGCCGATACCTTTGCCAGGATCCGGCCACGGGGGAGTTGCTGTGTCAGCCCGCAACGCCCAGCTAGGGCCCGCTTAGGGCTGTCCGCCGCAACCCCGCGATTCCTGAGGAGTCGCCAAGATCCAGTTTGTCGCCTCGACCGTCAAGCTGCCGGGGTCAGATCCAGCAACGATGGCCAGCCGCCGCACGAGTGCCGTTGGGATCCGGTCGGCATGGTCCTGGCCGGCAAACTCGTCACCGCAGACGACCTCCACTACGTGATCTTCTTTCCCAACCGGCTGCTCGGCTTGCTTGGTCACGGCCGCGGCCGACGTCCCTGATCCCCAGTGCGTTCGACACGGGCACCTCCTCAGCGGCCTTGCCGTCGCAGGTTGGCGAGGGCCGACAGCACTCACCGGAGCGCAACTCGCTCACCTCCTGGGCAGATAGGCGGGGCGCGTTCGGGTAAGGAGCCAATGACGCAAGGGCCAAATACCGCGGAGAGTAGAGGGTTTGAGAGGTGGCAGGTCATGACATCGGTCGGCCAGCGAATCAAGGGTTTGCTGAACAGCCCACAGGGGCGCAAGATGATTGACCGTGGGCGGCGCGAGGCGGCCAAGCCGAGCACCCAGGCGAAGCTACGGCAATTCGCAGCGCGGATGACGGGAGGACCATCTGGCCGCCGCTGACGGCGAGAGTGGTGCACGCCAGTCGGATGTGCGCGATTGGGACGTCGGAGCGGATGGAACGAGGTGTGTGCCAGCACGGGCCTGTTGGGCGTGCTCACCCTTGCAGACCGGCAACCCCTCGGACTACGCCGAGGCCGCGCTGCTGACATCCGCCCAACCAAGGCCTGCGGGCCATGAACATCGCAGAGGCTCCCACTTCGTCAGGCTGGCGAAATGGCTGCACTGGTGGGCGACGAACGAGTCGACCTCTACGCCGATTCCTGGCTACGTAGTTCACGCCTCCGAGGTGCCCTGTCCATGTCGGAGGAAGGCTCGCTCGGTACGCGCAGCGCGAGGACGGCGATGTCGTCTTCGTGGGTTGGGTCGGGGACGGTGGCGAGGACTGTGTCTACCAAGTCATCCAGGGGAAAGTGTGCGTGGTCGGCAAGACACGAGCGTAGGCGTGCAAGACCTTCTTCGAAGGTCTCGGAGCGTCGCTCGATCAGCCCGTCGGTGTAGAGAAGCAGTGTTGAGCCAGGGGGCAGCGACTGCTGGTGGTTGGCGCGGCCGACGAAGCGGCTCGCCCCGAGTAGCAGATCCCGGGCTGGCAGTGTCCGCACGCTGCGGTCGGCGTGGAGGAGGATGGGCGGTGGGTGACCGGCGTTGGACCACCGCAGCAGGTAGGCCCCGTCCGGCGTCACATCGACGTAGGCAAGGAACACTGAGGCGATCGAGTGGCTGCCGAGAGAGTGATTGGCGTTGTCAAGTCGGCGTAGTAGCGCGGACGGTGGTTCGTTCCGGTCGACGAGGTAACCGCGCAGGATGGCCCGGAGCTGCCCCATCTGCGCTGCGGCGCCGATGTCGTGTCCGGCGACGTCCCCGATAACAACGGCGAGGCCGTCGTTATCAATCTTCACCGCGTCATACCAGTCCCCGCCGACCTGATCGCGGTGATGGGCCGGCTGGTACCGGGCCGTCATCTCCAGCGGGTCGAATCGGGGAAGTTCGGTGAGCATGGCCCGCTGCAAGATCTCAGCGGTGACGACGCGATCGCGAAGGTGGCTGGCCCGTCGTACTGCGTGGGCGACGTAGCCGGCGAGTGAGGTGAGCGTGGCCCGTTGGTCGACCTCAAGGGGATGGGGTTGCGACCAGGCGAAGAACAGGGTGCCAGTGACTTCACCGCTGCCCGGCAGAGGGGCGGCGGCAACGGCACTCCAGCCCATCACCTCTACTGCGTCGGCCAGATGGGGGTAACTGGCAAGAATCGATGCCCTGTCACCCAGGAAGACGGCGTGCCGCTGCGGACGGCGTCGGCCGCCGGCAGTCGGTCGCTGAGCGAAGTGGGCAGCCATGCCGCAACCGCCGGCGGCACATCGCTGGACCCGATCAGCCCGATTCTCCGCTCCTCTCGAACCAGCAGCCCGACATAGGACGGGTCGAACGCGCGGCTGACAAGATTCCTCACGGCAGCGACGATGTCGTCAAACGTCTCCGTGTCGGCCAATGTGGTGCTGGCGGAGAGCAGGACCTGACTACGGTCAAACGCCAGCGTCAACCGATCGGACAGCCGCTCTACCGCGGACTGGGCGGCGACCCTCGCCTCCAACTCGCGCTGGGCTCGGCCGGCGATGATCCGTAGGCGCAGCTTCGCCGAACAGGCGGCGGCCAGATCAGCCAGAAGGTCCAGCTCAGCATCCGACCAGATCCGGGGCGAGGTGTCGATCGCGCACAGGGAACCGAGAGTGTTCCCCTCGTCGTCGAACAGCGGCATCCCGGCGTAGCCCACCACGCCGAGATCCTCGATCGCCGGGGTGTCGCAGACCCGGTCGTCGCCCCGAGCATCGGTGATCACGAGCGGCTTCGCCGACGTCACCACCCGTTGGCACAAGGAGTGGCTCAGCGGTATGTGGCGGGTGGTCATCCACGGCAGGCCCAGCCCGGCCGCGCCGGGGAAGTACTGACGGACGTCATCGACCAGAGATACCAGAGCCACCGGAACGCCGATGACCTTCGCGACCATGCGAGCGAAGCGATCCAACGCCAGGTCCGGCACAGCCGCCAGCCCAGTGGCTCGTACCGAGGCTAGCCGGGCCTCATCGTCCAACAACCTGCTACCAGCCCGCCTCTCAAGTGCCCCGACCGACCCGACCGGGGACGGCGCTCGGCCAACCTACCCGACGGGCACCTCCCGACCAATCGTCTGGCAGCCAGGCCACGCCGCTGCACGGCCAGTCGAGTTCCCCGGGCCGTCACCACACCTCCGGAGGACAGTCGTGAGTGACCAGCGACAACCATTGGCGACGACGTTTGCCCAGGCAGCACAGCGTGAACGTCCCCGTGACCGGGCCAGCCGGAGGCTTCTTGGCTAGTTGGTGAACTGCTGGCTTTCTCAGACCGAACCGGTGCGAGAGATAAGTCGGCAAGTACCTCATGCTGCGGAGGCGGGGGACGGGCGGGGGGTGTACGGTTCCGCCATGGTCGACGGTACAGATGCGGACGAAGATGCCTCGTCAACATCGCCGGCGATCACGTACGGTGACCCGCTATTGACGGCGCGCATCACGGCGGACCGGGTGACCGAGCTACGTCACAAGGTCGCCGCCGTCGCCGCGGCCGTCGGCCTGACCGGGACGAAATTAGAGGACTTTGTGCTGGCGGTGCACGAACTGGTCGCGAACGTCGTCCGTCACGGCGGCGGCTTCGGAGAATTGCTGTTACACCGCTACCAGGACCGGGTGACATGTCGAGTTTCCGATCACGGCCGAGGAATGAACACAGCCGTGCCTGAGTTGCCTAGACCCGACCGTCCCGGCAACCGCGGCCTCTGGCTCGCGCAGCACCTCCTAGCCAGCGACCTAGTCCTGCACAGCACTCCGCACGGACTGACCGCCACCGTCAGCATCACCATCACTCCAAGCGAGGCGGCCAAGTGATCAGCCATGACGAACCATGGCAGTGGCATGCCGAGACGCATGCGGACCGCACGGTGGTGAGCCTGGCGGGCGAGCTGGACGTAAGCAGCGCCGACGAGCTGCGCGGCCTGTTGTCCGACACGATCCGCGCGACCGCCGTAGTCGCCGTCGACCTGAGCGCCCTGACGTTCATCGACTCGACGGCCCTCAGCGTGCTCATCTGGGCGCACCAGGAAGCGGCCCACGCTGGTGGATCTCTGACCGTGCACAATCCGACCGGTCACGTCCGGCGGGTCCTCGATGTCACTGGCGTCCTACCGCTGCTCGGGCCAGACGACGAGCCGGGAACAGTCAGGGCAGTCGCGCCATAACGCCCGACGGGTAGCTACGGAAGTAGCCAAGGCGGGAATTCGGCGGGATGGTGCCGGACGGTCAGTGGACCGAGCAACCAGCGTAGGGCCAGGCTGACCCGGCGCGGCCCGGTCCTGGCAATGTGGGGGACAGACGGGGCACCATCACGGGTCGCAGCGGCGCCGTTGGTCAACTCGTCCGGCGTCGGTAGGCCAAGATCGTGAGGGCGGCTGCGGCGCCGGAGGCCGCGAGGACCGGCACGGGGTTTGGCGCGTATCGCGGTGCTGACCTCTGCTGTCATGGCACGGGCGGAGGTTGCCTCGGTGGACTCGGTCTTGCCGGTGGTCTGGGCACCGGCTGAGGCCGAGCCGCGTGCCTTGGCCATGGCCTGACCGGCCTTCTGCTTGGCCATTACGGCCCGCTGGGAGGCTTCTGGCTCACCGTGCGGAACCTCTGCGTTGCCGAGGTCTTCGCTGACCGGCTCGCTGTGGTCAAGCGCTGCCGAAGTCCATCGGCCGCTGAGGTGGCCTTGCCGCCGAGGCGGGCCTTGACGTCGGTCTTGGCCGCCAGGGCGGCGACGGTTTCCCCCAGCTCCGCCAGCTCCTCGGGAACATCGGTTCCGAGCCTGGTGGCGAGAATCTCCAACTCCCGATCGCTGGCAACACCGGGGAGCGGCCTTGTCGGGTCGCGAGGCAGACGTGGGAGCAAGTGGCCCACTCGGACTTGGTCGCCGTGTTCTTCTGCTGGCCCGGCCACGGCCGCAGCCTACTGACGTGCTGGTGTCGCGGTCGAGCTGCTTGCTGGACGGCCAACAGGCCCTGTGGAAACATCCGTCGTCCTTACTTTCCGCAGGTCATGGCCGTTCTGCCTCGTTGATCGTGCTTGATTGACCTCCTAGGGAAGACCGAAGGTGTCGCCTTCCGGCGGGCTCATGTCCATCGGGCGACATCCTTCATGCCGCCGGGCGAGCGGACGTCGCCCGACGTCCGCTCGCCGGGCGGCGGTAGGCGCGCCGCGTTGCGTCGCCGACCGCTGTTGCGGCTATTTCTTCTTTTTGTGCTTGGGCGGCAGCGTCGCGACGTACGCCTGTGCCTTGTTGACCCACCGGGTCGCCTGTTCGGCGGTGACTGACGAGGGCAGGGACAGGTATCCACCCATCGGCCGTTCGGGTGGGCCGAAGGGTCCCGCTCCCTCGAACGTCGCCAGTTCGGCCAGGTCGTCGGCGGCGAGTTTCACGCCGACCGACGAGCCGAACAGGCCGGCGAACATGTTGCCGTTCACGAACGCGCCGAGGTTGCCGAACATCGGCTTGACCTCGACCCCGGGCACATCCGGGATGAGGGAGCGGAAGAACTGCTTGTCAGCCTCGGTGGGCTTGGGCATCTGCATGGTCGGATCCGGTCAGGCAGCCACGGGGCGGCGGCCGGCGAAAGCGGCGAGCCGCTCCATCGGGTCGGCGTCGGTAAACGGGGGGACCTCGTCGGCGAACGAGTGACCGCGGCCGCCGGGGACGATCTGCTCGGCGAGCTTGTGGACGTAGGCCACGACCTCGTCACTGACGACCAGGGCGTTGCCGCTGCCCTGGGCCATGTCCCACGCGTGCAGCAGGAACTCCACCGGCATGATGCTCGCTGCGAACCTGGCCGGCATCTCGCCGCCGCCGGGGAAGGGAACGGTGCCATCGAGACCGCGGGCGCGCCAGCCCTCGATGGCCTGCGCCGCCATGGTGGCCATCCGGTTCTCCAGGGATCCCGTCTCGGGGTTCACCACCTCGACGCCGGCCATCGCGCCGAAGGCGACCATGGAGCCGAACAGGTGCTCGGCGAGGTCGTGGCAGGAGAATTCCGCGCAGGGGGTCTGCTTGGGTCGGTCGGCGGAGGTCAGCTGGCGCAGGACCGTCTGCAGCACGGCCAGGGTGGCCTCGGCGGCGGACAGTTCGTCGAGCCGCTCGGGGGCGGCGGACCACTCGTCCGGGCCGGCGTCGCCGGCAACGGCGGCCTTCTCGAGACGGCCGAGGTAGTGGTTCCATCCCTCGGCGTGCATCGCCGCCTGCTCGTCGGTCAGCCCCTCGTGGGTGAGGGTGACCCGGGTGCCGTCGGCGACCGGCTCGAGCGCGATCGTGACGGTCGAGGCGTCGGGGGCGAGGTCCGGGTTGCCTTCCCAGCCCCAGCCGAAAACGACCCGCTTGCCGGGCTCGATCTCCCGGAAGGTGCCGGAAGCCACATGGCCGGGGGTGATGGTCCAGCGGTAGTCACCGCCCACGCGCAGGTCGACCCGGGCGGACACCGTCTGCCAACGACGCAGCCGCTCCGGCTCGGTGATCAGGGCGAATGCCTCGTCGATGTCGACGGGAAGGACGACGGTCTTCGTGAACATCAGTGGTCTCTCTCAATCCGTTGAGACTTCAGGGTGCGCGCGTCGGCGACCAACAGATCGAGCTCGGCGGTCCAGAACCGGTCGATCTCGGCCTGCAGCTGACGGAGCCCCTCGGGAACGACGCGATAGATGCGCTCGCGGCCGACCTTCTCGGCCTGCACCAGACCAACTTCCGCCAGCAGCAACAGATGCTGGGAGATCGCCGACCGGGTGACCGTGAACTCCGCCGCGATGCTGCTGACCGTGCGCGGCTGCGACGCGAGCAGCTGCAGGATGCGTCGCCGGGTGGGCTCAGCTGCGGCAGACAGCGCGTCGATCACGGAAACACGTTAGCGTTGACTAACGCTTTTCGTCAAACGCACACCACCTGGGCCAAGTCCCGGGGGACCACGTCTGACAGAGGATCAACGCCTACCCAACTTCAACCGGCATGTTGAAGACGCCCTGGTCGACCTCAGATGAGGCATACCGTGCGTTTTGCGGAGCGTAGGGCGTGCGGTTGACCGACGGGTGGGCTGGACGGCCGGCCGCGGTCCGGCACGGCGCCAGCGTGAACTGAGTCAGGCGGTGTCCAGCCGACCGCGCTGGTGCAGGACGAACAGCAGCGCCATGGAAGGCACGACGAGCAGGAGCGCCGCGGCGGCGACGAGGGTGAGCGACGCCAGGGTGGCGTCGGGAGCTGCGGCCTCGTCGAGGCGCAGGTGGGTGCCCAGCAGGTACGGGTACTGGGCGACGCCCCAGCCGACCACCACCGTGCCGGCCGCGCCGACGGCCAGCGCCTGCAGCAACCGCGGTTCCGCCCGATGAAGCAGCGCGATGCTGGCCAGCCCGGATGCCGCGGAGATCAGCACCAACGGCAGGCCGCGGCCGGTCAGCCCGTCGAACAGGCGCCCGGCGTCGGCGTGCAGGACGGCGATCCCGGCCAGCGCCACGGCGCCGGTCGCCACGGCGCTGGCCTGGGCCCGACGGCGGAACCAGCCCTCCAGGTGGGCGTCAGCGCGGGTACGGGCTTCGGCGGTGAGGAACACCGCGGCGACGAACGCGCACACCCCGACCGCGAGCACTCCGCCGAGCAGCGACGTCGGGTTGACCCAGCTCGTCACGGGATCGCCGTGCCCGTCGGCGGGCACCCGCCCGGAGGCGATTCCACCGGCGATCGTGCCGAAGAAGAACGGCGTGATCACTGACGAGGTGGCGAACGCCGCCCCGGTCGCCCGCTGCTGGTCGGTCTTCACCACCACCTTCCGGAACGCGAACCCGCTGCCGCGGACCACGATGCCCAGGGCGGCCAGGCCCAGCGGAATGTAGAGCGTGGTCATGATCGCGGCGAACGCGGACGGGAAGCCGGTCCAGAGCATCACCAGGCAGAAGATCAGCCACACGTGGTTGGCCTCCCACACCGGGGCCAACGTCTGATCGATCAGGTGCCTTGGGTCTCGCCCACGTCGCGCACCACCGGCAGTGAGATCCCAGAAGCCGGCACCGTAGTCCGCGCCGCCGAGCACGGCGTAGGCGGTGACGCCGATGAACAACACGACGGCGGCGAACGTACTCATGCCTGACCTGCCGCCGGCGTGGCCTCCGGACCCCGGGCCGGGCCGTAGGGCACGTCCGTCTCGGTCGCCCCGCCCTGGTCGCGCCAGCGGCGGCGCAGCAGTCGCAGGACGTACACGGTGGTGGCGCCGACCGCGACGTACAGCGCGACGGTGGCGGCGAAGAACAGCCACAGGTTGCCGGATGTGGTGACTGCGTCCCGGGTGAGGAGGTGACCGGTGACCGTCCATGGCTGCCGGCCGACCTCGGTGACCACCCAGCCCGCCTCCAAGGCCACCACCGCGAGCACGCCACTGATCGTGGTCGCCCGGAGGAACCATCTGCTGCGTGGCAGGTCACGGCGGCGCCACCAGGCCAGGGCGTACCAGGCGGAGAGTCCCAGCAGCGCCGTGCCGATGCCGACCATGACGTCGAAGCTCAGGTGGACGATCGTGACCAGGCGGTCCGGCGGTCGAACCTCGGCGGGGATCGCGTCCAGGCCCTGGATGCGGGTGGACGGCGAGTAGCCGGACAACAGCGACGCCCCCGAGGGAATCTTGATGCCGCCGTGCACCTTCCCGTTCGCGTAGTAGCCGCCCAGCACCTCCGGCACGTGGGTGCCAGTGGTCGGAACGGCCTCGATCGCGGCGAACTTCGCCGGTTCGTTCCGGTAGACCTCGCGCGCGGCGATGTCGCCGACGAAGATCTGCAGCGGGGTGACCAGCGCCGCGACGGTCAGCGGTATCGCCAGGCCGAGCCGGTGGTACCGGTCGCGGCGGCCGCGCAGCATCCCGGCGGCGTACACGCCGGCGACGACGAACCCGGCGACCATGTACGCGGCCAGCAGCATGTGGATGGCCTCGAACCCGAATGCCCCGTTGAAGATCACCTCCAGCGGGCGGACCTCGACGATCTTGCCGTCCCGCATGGTGAATCCGCCCGGCTGGTTCATCCACGCGTTCGCCGCGACCACCGACAGCGTGCCGCCGATCCCGGAGAGCACCACCGGCACACCGGTCCAGAAGTGCGGCCATGGTCGCATCCGCTGCCACCCGAAGACGTAGATGGCGACGAAGATCGCCTCCAGGAAGAAGAACAGACCCTCGATCGCGAACGGGATGCCGAACGCCGCGCCGTAGGTGCCCATCAGTCGCGGCCAGAGCAGCCCGAGCTCGAACGACAGCACCGTCCCGGATACCGCGCCGACGGCGAACAGCACCGCCGCCACCTGCGACCAGCGGCGGGCCAGCAGCAGCGCGGTCTCGTCGTTCCGACGAATGCCTCGGGCGTTCGCGATCAGCATCAGGAAGGTGAAGGCCACCCCGAACGGCACCAGGATGATGTGGAAGCCGAGAGTGAAGGCCATCTGCTCGCGCGCCGGCAGCAGCTGCGCCGGATCGGCCGGCGCCAGGCTGGCGCCGACCGTCACCAGTGACAGACCAGGCATGGCCCGTGCTACCCGGTCACGGCTGCCGGAAACGCACCGATGGGGTGAATATCAGGCAGATGCAGGGAAACGGGCGGCTGCCCCTTGGGCACGCATCCCCGCCTGATCTTCGGAGCCACCAGCCACGACGTAGCCACCTACGGCTTCGAAGACCTCCAGTTCTACCGCGAGGTCGCCCAACCGGCCGAGCGCCGGTCGCTGCGCGAAGAGGTTGCCGAAGGAGCCCTCCGGGACCAGGCCGTTGACGTACTACGCAAGTTGGCCGACATGCTGTCCTCACCGGTCGAGCCGAAGTTCTGACGAGGCCCCTTGTGACAAGGCCCCTTGTCCTCCGTCGACTGATGTGCGACACGTGTCCGCCAACTGATCTGCGACCCCTCAGCGCGCTGATCGCGGCATGTGGGGGCGTTACCGCGCAGCGGCTGATGGCGGGAGGCAGGAGTGTGACCCTGAGGGCGCAGCTGCGTCTCCCGCCGGGCGGATACCAGCATGTCTGACGTGCTGGTATCAGGGGCCACCGAGCAGTTGCTGGCGAGCCGCAGCGAACTCCTCGTCGGTCAACTCGCCGCGTTGATGCTGCCCGACCAGCACCGACAGTTGGGAAGTCTGGCCGCCGATCGGACGGGCTGCCCCAGCGACCGGCGCTTGCGCCGAGTCGCCCAGGTGGTGAGTAGCTGGCGGCGGGCCGCCCAGGTGGTGAGTAGCTGGCGGCGGGCCGCCCAGGTGGTGAGTAGCTGGCGGCGGTGCCAGCTGTCTGGCCGGACGGAAGAAGCGGTTGGCTGAGGGTCGCGCGAGCAGCACGACGACGACGATCAAGGCGAGCATCGCGAAGAGGGCAAAGCCTGCGCTGAGGTACTGATAGGCCGGCGGGTACGCGGCCGGTAACCGCTGGACGAACGTGTGAGTTCCGGAGGCGTCACGGCTGAGGGCGGACACGTAGGCGATTCCGCTGAAAGCGGGCGTACCAGCTTGGCCCAGCCCGCAGAAGTTGCACGTCAGGGACAGACCGATCGCGATCCAGGCGATGATGCGGCCCGCGAAGTGCCCCGCACGCACCGAGGCCGCGATACCCAGTAGGACCAGTGCTGCCACGGCGGTGATCAACGCCGCGACGTAGGGCAATGCCGAGGTCAGTGGCTTGAGAGCGTCAAAGGCACGTGGGTCGACCTCGGAGGCGTTCAGTGCCTCGCGCACACGGTCCGGGTATGCAGCTGCCCCAGCGACGACTGCCACCGCGTCTGCGAGATACCCGGCGGCCACGACGGCCATCAGAGCCACTGCAATCGTTACCGACCGCGGCCTTCCACCGACCTCCGCCCGATCCACCATCGGCACTCCCTCCTCAACGGTTGCCGGTGACGCTAGCAGCGGCCGTCTATGGGACGCGATCGCCGCCTCGACACACTCTCGACATGGCAGCACGTTTCGTCGGCGGCCAACCCTGGCCTCTAGGTCGCTGGATCTGTCGCACCTCCGTTGGCGGACGACTGTCGCGGATCTGTTGTCGGATCACATGTGACAAGGCCCCTGCACTGCCGAATTGACCTCTTAGGGATCAAGGCGGCCCGCAAGCGGGCCGCGCCGGCCCGGCCCCGGCCTGCTGGCGACCTCCGGCCGGCATCGGCCGGGCCGGCCGGCCACGCTTGAGAGTCACAGGATCAGAAGACCTCGGGGCTCCGCCCCGAACCCCGGCCCTCCTCAGAGATGCTGCCGCGGATCTCCTCGCCGGGCACCACAAGGGCTACCAGCCTCCCCGGACGGGGACCAGGTCGTTCGTCCGGTAGGGCGCTCCACCTTGTCCCCGTCCGGGGAGGCTGGACGGTCAGAGACTGCCCGACGAGGAGATCCGCCAACTAGCCGGCGGCCAATTTGCG
>NZ_JBEXLR010000128.1:0-15906 GCF_040610095.1 Micromonospora sp. NPDC004540 | reverse complement strand
AGACCAGTGAGATTTCTGCGGCAGACGTGGCTCGACGTCGCGAACCTAACGGCGGGTCCAGGTGCTCTAATTCAGCGCTGCCGTCCAGGCGACGACGGTCCCGGCTTCGACCCGGCCAGCGTTCCGGCCCACCGGTACGGGCTGCGCGAGTCGATCCACGGCCGGATGTCCACGGTGGGCGGCCGCGCAGAGGTGACCTCCGCCCCTGGCGCCGGCACCCGGATCCGGCTGGAGTGGTCGGGTGTCCACTGAGTGGGGAGCGGTCGGGACCGGCACGACGGACCGGCCGCTGGTGCAGCAGCGGACGCCGGACCGCGCCGGCCCGGGGTTTGCCGCGACGGCGGCGCACGCGGTGGCCGACGCCTCGGACCGGGGCGCCCGGATCGTGGTGGTGGTCATCGCGCTGGCCTGGCACCTGGCGATCGGGCTGCCGGCGCTGCTCGGCTCCTGGTCCCGGCTGGCCGCCCCGTCGGTGGTCGCCGCCGGCTGGCTGGTGACCGCGGCGATCGGCGGCGCGGCCGGCGTACGCCTGTTGCGCGGCGGGCTGCCGCCCGCCCGGCCGCTGGCGGTGGCGCTGCTGGTGGTCGACGGGACGGTCTTCGCGGCAGCCGGCGAGCGGCAGCTGTTCACCGCGGCCAACTGGGTGTGGGGCGGGCTGGCCTGGTTCTTCCTGCTGGTGCTCTGGTGGCGGCCACTGGCCTGGCTGCTCGCGCTGCTCGGAGCGCACGCGACGACCGCCCTGGCCGCGGTGGTCCTGCACGGCGCCACCGTCCCGGCCGACCTGAGCCGCTACGCGATGTACGTCTACGGCACCTCGTCGCTGCCGGTGGCGGTCTTCGCCGGGGCGGCGGCGATCGCCGCGCTGGCCCGGGACCGGGCCGGCACCGCCGCGACGGCCCTGGCGGTGGCGGCGGAACGGGATGCGGCGGAACGGGCCCGCCGGGAGCGGCAGGGGCGGCTCGCCCTGGTCAGCGGCACCGCCGAGGAGGTGCTGGCCGCCCTCGCGGCCGGCGAGGCCGACCCGGCCGACCCGGCGGTACGCCGCCGCGCCGTGCTGGCGGCGGCCCGGCTGCGCCGGCTGATCGCCGAGTCGGACGACGTGCCGGATCCGCTGCTGCACGAGCTGCGTGCCGCCGCCGATCTGGCGGAGCGGAACGGCCTGCCGATCGAGCTGGTCGCCGTCGGGGCGCTGCCGGAGCTGCCGGTCGAGGTCCGCCGGCGGCTGGCCGACCCGCCGACCGCGGCGCTCGCCGGCGCCCGGGGCTGGGCCCGGCTGACCGTGGTGGCCGGCCCGGACGAGGTGGTGGTCAGCCTGGTCACCCCCGATCACGAAGGGCCGGACGCGACCGGCCCGCCCGGAGGCGACGGGGACGGGTCGGTGGAGCACCTGCACGAGCGGAACGGGGAGATCAGATGGACGCAGACCCGGTGGCGGAGGACGTGACCGGCGGGCAGCCGGTCGGCGTGGCGATCGTGGACGACCATCCGGTCGTGATCGACGGGGTGCGGGCCTGGCTGGCCGGCGAGCCGCGGCTGCGCGTGCTGGCCACCGGGGACGACCCGGACGTGGTGCTGCGGGCCGCCCCGGAGGCCGATGTGGTCCTGCTCGACCTGCGGCTGCACGGGCGGATGGTGCTCGACAAGCTGGCCGAGCTGAGCGCCGCCGGCCGCCGGGTGGTGGTCTACTCCGAGCACACCGACCCGGACACCATGCTGGCCGCGCTGGACGCGGGGGCGGTGGCGTTCCTGGCCAAGCACGAGGGGCGGGAGCACTGCGTGGCCACCGTGCTCGCCGCGGCGAGCGACCGCCCGTACGTGCCGCCGGCGCTGGCCGGGGCGATCGTGGGCGACCCCCGGCCGGACCGGCCGACCCTGTCGGACAAGGAGCGCGAGGCCCTGCTGCTGTGGTTCCAGTCGATGTCGAAGGCGTCCGTGGCGCGCCGGATGCGGATCAGCGAGCACACCGTGAAGCAGTACGTGGACCGGGCGCGGATCAAGTACACCCGGGCGGGGCGGCCGGCGGCCACCAAGGCGGCGCTGCTCGCCCGGGCGATCGAGGACGGCCTCGTCCGGCCGGAAGATGTCGGCATCTACCGGTCACAGGCGTCCGCCGACCGGCCGACCCCCTAACGGGTGTCATGACAGCCGCCCCCGGGTCGGCCAGGCTGGACGTGTCGCCAACCGCCACCGGGAGGTCGTGACCGTGCAGGAGGACGCCGCACCCTTCTTCATCGGGCCGCACCGCTTCGACGCGGACGACGATCCCACCCGCCCCCTGCTCGACCAGCGGCACGTGCTGCTCCCGGAGCCCGGCGAACAACTGCTCGGGCAGCACCGGCTGCCGGTGGCGGGTCACCTGCTCGGCCCCACCGACGATCTCCGGTCCTGGGCACTGCCCACCCCGGCCACGGTCACCGTGACCGACCGGCGGCTGGCTTACGTCTGCACCGGCTCGGAGCTGTCCCTGATCTCCGGGCGGGACGGCCGGACGGACGCCCGGCACCGGCGCCCGGTCCGGCTGTCCCGCCTGGTCAGCGGCCAGATCCGCTGGCAGTGGCCGTCCCGGCTGGAGGTGGCCGAGGGCCCGGACGGCGCCGGCGAGCTGCGGGTGGTCTGCGACGCGCTGCGCACCATCCGTCAGCCGGCGCTGGCGCTCGCCGGCCCGATCTGCCTGGTCGCCGCGCTGGCCCGGCAGGTGCGGCGTTCGGTGGCCGCGTTCCGGCTGGCCCGCCCGGAACTGGTGGACCTCTCCCCGCCGGAGCGGGACACCCTGACGGTGCGGATGGGCCCGGTGCCCGGCCCGGTCCCGGGCGCGGTGACCCTGCCGGGCTCGCTGCCGGTCGAGTTCCTGTCCCGGGACGACTACTACCGCCCGGCCGAGGCGGAGCCGCCTGCCTGGCCGCGCCAGGACGTCCCGGCGCGGGACCGCCCCGGCTCCGCCTGCTGAGGCGAGGGCTCAGCCGGCCAGTCGCAGCGCGGCCGGGGCGGGGCGGCCCCGGGCGCGCAGCCGGCGCAGCATCCGGGCGTCGGTGAAGCCGACCGCGCGGGCGGCGGCCTCCACCGTGGCGCCGTGCCCGATCAGGTGTTCGGCCCGTTCCACCCGCAACAGTTGCTGGTAGCCGAGCGGGGTCAGCCCGGTGGCCTGCCGGAACAGCCGGCTCAGGGTGCGTTCGGCGACGCCGCAGGCGGCGGCCAGCTCGGCCAGGGGCAGCGGCTCGGCGTAGTGCCCGTCGATCAGGTCCTGCGCCCGGTGCACCGCGTCGGACAGGTGCGACCGGTGCCGCATCATCGCGCTGGCCTGCTGCTCGTGGCCGTTGCGCCGGGCGTACACGACGAGGGTGCGGGCGATCCGGGCGGCCACCGCCGGGCCGTGCCGGGCGGCGACCAGGTGCAGCGCCACGTCGATGCCGCTCGCGATGCCGGCGGAGCTGACCACCCGGTCGTCGACCACGTAGAGCACGTCGCGGACCACCCGGGCCGCCGGGTGCCGCCGGGCCAGCTCGTCCTGCACGTCGTGGTGGGTGGTGCAGCGCCGTCCGTCGAGCAGGCCGGCCCGGGCGAGGGCGAAGGCGCCCGCGCAGACGCTCGCCACGGTGCCGCCGGCCGCGTGGTGGTCGGCCAGCCGCCGCAGCTCGTCCGGCCCGACCGGCCCCGCCGGGCCGTGCGCCGACACCCGCCATCCGGGTACGACCACCAGGTCGTCGCGGTCCAGCGCGGGCCAGTCCGGCGTGGCCCGCAGCGACACCCCCTGCACGGTCGGCACCTCGGGCGTGGCGGCGACGTAGTGCAGGCGGTAGTCGTACCCGAGGTCGGCGGCGGTGGAGAAGACCTGGGCCGGCCCGGCCAGGTCCAGCAGATGCAGCTGCGGGACCAGGAGGAACACGACCCGGGCCATCGGATCAGGCGCCGACCGGGACGGCGTCGGTCACCTCGGCGACGGTGCGGACGGTGGCGAACCGGCCGGCCAGGGCGTACTCGGTGCGGGTGGTCATCTCGGCGGCGGACAGGGTGCGTGGGTCGGCCAGGATCCGCTCCAGCGGGGCGTCGGCCGGCAGGTCCCGGTGCGGGGTGGGGAAGGTGACCGTGGCGTCGGTCACGAAGGTCATCTCGTAGCCGAGGTCGCAGCCGACCCGGGCGGTGGTCTCCACGCACTGCTCGGTGCGGATGCCGCAGACCGCCACCGCGCGGATCCCGGCGAGGGTGAGCACCTGCTGGAGGTTGGTGGTGGTGAAGGCGTTGTGCGAGGTCTTGACCAGCGTCGGCTCCCCGGCCGCCGGGGCGAGCCCGTCGATCAGCCGGACGTGCCCGAGCGCCGGGTCGAAGACGCCACAGCTGCCCGGCTCGGCGTGCAGGACCCAGACCACCAGGTCGCCCCGGCGACGGGCCGCGTCGACCAACCGGTTCACCTGGTCGACGATGTCCGGCTGGGAGGCGTGGGCCCAGATCGGGCGCTGCCGGAAGGACTCCTGGACGTCGATGACGACGAGTGCTGCTCTGCTCATGGGCTCGATCCTGGCCGGGCGGGCGCCCGGCCGGCAGACACCATCATGCCCGGATGCGGAACGATCCGGCCAGGTCCCGGCCCCCCGGCGTGGCTCAGGAGGTGGGGGTGCGGCGACCCGGGCGGTCCAGCTCGGCGGCCTGCTCCGGCGTGGGCGCGGAGCCGCCGAGGTGGGCCGGCTGCCACCAGGCGTCGTCCGGGCCGGCGGGCTGGTCCGGGTACTCCCGCTGGGCCCGGTCGACCAGCGCGGTGAGGCGGGTGCGCAGCTCGGCGGTGAGGGCGTTGCCGTCCGGGTGGGCGGCCGGGTCGATCGGCTCACCCACCAGGATGGTGATCGGGGTGTGCCGGCGGGTCAGGGTGCGCGGCCGGCCCTTGGTCCACAGCCGCTGGGTGCCCCAGAGCGCGACCGGCAGCAGCGGCACGCCGGCCTCCTGGGCCATCCGGGCCGCGCCGTTCTTCAGGTCCTTGACGGTGAACGAGCGGCTGATGGTGGCCTCCGGGAAGACGCCGACCACCTCGCCGCGGCGCAGCGCGCCCACCGCGGCGGCGTACGAGCCGGCGCCGGCGGCCCGGTTCACCGGGATGTGCTTCATGCCGCGCATCAGCGGGCCGGAGACCTTGTGCCGGAAGACGGCGTCCTTGGCCATGAACCGGACCAACCGGCGGGACTCGTGTGCGCCGTACCCGCAGAAGATGAAGTCGAGATAGCTGACGTGGTTCGAGGCCAGCACCGCCCCGCCCGTGCGCGGCACGTGGTGGCTGCCCTCCACGCGCAGGCGCAGGTCGAGGGCGCGGAACATCGTCTTGGCGGCGAGGATCACGGGCGGGTACACGAGTTCCGACATTCGCCAACTTTACCCCGAGTAGGTTACGCGACCGTAGGGGCGAGAAGTGCGGTCGGACACCCCGCTCTGCCCTCGGCAGAGCGGGCTCGCCGGTGGCGTGGCCGGGCGGCCAGCATGGCCGGATGACCGATCGCGCCGTACTGCTCTGGATCCACGGCGGCGGGTGGCAGGCCCGCTCCGACGAGGACGGGGCCGCCCTCGCCCCGCTCGGGCTGCGGGTGGTGCCCGCGACCTACCGCTTCGTGGCCGAGGCCCGCTGGCCGGCCCAGCTCGACGACGTACGCGCCGCCGCCCGGGCCGCCCGGGCCGCGGCGGGCGGGCTGCCGCTGCTGGTCGGCGGCGACTCGGCCGGCGCGATGCTGGCCCTGCACCTGGGCCTGCGCGGGGTGGACCGGCCGGGCGACGTCCGGGCGGTGCTGGCGTACTGGGCGCCGGTCGACCCGCTGGACCCGGAGTGGCGACGGCTGCGCCGGCACGACGATCCCTGGGCGGGCCTGCTCGGCCACCAACCCGCCCCGGGCGACGCGGCGACCGTCGACGCCACCGTCGCCAGCCACCTGGGTTCGGGCGTGCCGGTGCTGCTGGTGCAGGGCCGCGACGACGCCGCGGTGCCGGCCGCCCAGTCGGTCGGGCTGGCCGGCCGCCTGCTCGCCGCCGGCCACCCGGCGCACCTCTGGCTCACCCACGGCGGGCACGCGCTCGACCTGGCCCGCCCCGACATCCGGGCGGTCACCGCCGCGTTCCTGGACAGCGTCCTGCCGGCGGCCTGAGCCGACTACGGTGCAGGGCATGCCCGATCTCACCGCGATCGTCATCCACTGCCGCGACCCCTACCTGCTCGCCCCGTTCTGGAGCGCGGTGACCGGGCTGCCCGTGGTCGAGGAGGACCGGGTGAAGCTCGCCGACCGGTCGCTGGAGCCGGACGAGTCGGTGCTGCTGCGCGACCCCGCCGGCCGCCGGCCCGACGTCTGGATCAGCCCGGTCGACGACCTGCCCGGCCCCGGCCGGATCCACCTGGACCTGGTCGGCGACGCCGAGGAGCGGGCGGCCGTGCTGGAGGCGGGCGCGACGGTGGTCCGCGAACTGCCCCGGTGGACCGTGCTGGCCGACCCGGAGGGCAACGAGTTCTGCCTGCTCCCCCGGAGCGAGGCGCACGGCGACACGCTGCTGCCCGGGCACTGAGCCACGCGGCGACGCGCCGCCGACCCCTCGGTCGGCGGCGCGCACGGCTCCACGGGTCAGGCGGCCAGGTTGTGCAGGTCCAGCCGGCCCCGGGCGAAGGCGTCCACGCGGCCCCACCGGCCCGGGATGTCCAGCACCTCGATCCGTCCCATGCCGATCGGCAGCCGCGGGTCCACCGAGAGGTGCCCCTCGTGCGGTTCCAGCCCCAGCATGGTCCGGATCAGCAGCAGCGGGGTCCCGGTCGACCAGGCCTGCGGGCTGCACGCCGTCGGATACTCCACCGGGAACTTGGTCAGCTCCCGCTGGTAGCCGCCGAACGCCTCCGGCAGCCGCCCGTCGAAGTAGCGCGCCGCGTCCAGGATGCCGTTGGCGATGGTGGCGGCCTCCTCGGCGAAGCCGTACCGGCGCAGGCCCCAGGCGATGAAGGAGTTGTCGAACGGCCAGATCGTGCCGTTGTGGTAGCCGATCGGGTTGTAGCGGATCTCGCCTTCGGCCAGGGTGCGCACCCCCCAGCCGGAGAAGAGCCGCGGGCCGACGAGGTGCGCGGCGATCTGCGCCGCCCGGTCCTCCTGCACGATGCCGCTCCACAGCAGGTGACCGATGTTGGAGCTGAGCACGTTGCACTGCCGGCCGGTCGGGTCCAGCCCCAGGGCGTAGTAGCCGCCGTCGGCCACCCACCAGTCCCGGTTGAACCGCTCCTTCAGCTCCGCGGCCTCGCGTTCCAGTTGGTCGGCGTACGCCGCGTCGTCCCAGAACTCCCGGGCCAGCCGGGCGGCCCGCATCTTCGCGTCGTACGCGTACCCCTGCACCTCGCAGGTGGCCCGCGGGAACGGCGGCAGCGTGCCGTCGGAGTACGAGAGGGAGTCCCAGGAGTCCTTCCAGCACTGGTTCTCCAGGCCGGTGTCGGTGTTGCGCCGCTCGTACCAGACGTAGCCGTTGCCGACCAGGTCGGCGTAGTCGTCGATCCACTTGAGCGCGGCCCGGCACTCCCGTTCCAGCTCCTTGACCAGCGCGACGTCACCGCTCCACTTCTCGTACTCGTCGAGCAGCACGATGAACAGCGGCGTCGCGTCCACCGAGCCGTAGTACGGCGAGTGCGGCTGCTCCTCGAAGGCGGCGGTCTCGCCGTAGCGCATCTCGTGCAGGATCCGCCCCGGGTCCTCGTCGCGGAAGTCGTCGAACCGGGTGCCCTGCAACGCCCCCAGGATGCGCAGCGTGGTCTTCGACATCTCCGGCGCGAACGGCAGCACCTGGAGGCAGGTGAAGATGCTGTCCCGGCCGAACATGGTCATGAACCACGGCAGGCCGGCGGCCGGCAGGGTCTGCCCGCCGAGCGAGAGCGGCGAGAACCGCAGCGCGGCCAGGTCGATGAGGCTGCGCCGGTACGTCGAGGCCACCTGGCCGTGCTCGCTGTTCACCTTCGGCGCCTTGGCGACCCACTGCTCCAGGTCGTGCTGGAGGGCCAGCCGCTCGGTGCCGTGCGCCCGCAGCCCCATCCGCAGGTCCCGGCCGCCCGGGCCGACCGCGTGCGTCTGCACGTCGATGGCGGTGTCCCACTGCTCGTTGGGTTCCAGGTGGATGGTCCAGGCGAACCCGTTGCGGTCGTAGCGGGCCGGCCGGGAGGCGGCGATGACCGTCTCCCGCCGGAAGTTGCCCCGTCGGTAGCCGAGCCGCAGCTTGTCGGACTCCGCCTCGGCGTAGGTCTCGCCCTTCTTGTTCAGGATCTCGTCCTTGACCTGGAACAGGTCGGCGAAGTCGGAGCCGGCGTCCATCCGGATCTCCAGGTCCACCGCCTTCTCGTCGTGGTTGAGGATGGTCAGCGTCTCCCGGAAGCTGCCGCCCACCGCCCGCTCCCGGATGATCGACAACTTGGCGTCGATGTAGTGCGTGGCCATCCCGGGCACCAGGAAGAACCGGGCCTCGTAGTACTGGAGGTCGTCGTAGGAGAGCGAGTTGAGGCGCTCGCCGTTGACGGTCAGCACCCATTTCGACAGGAACCTCGTGTCGATCGAGAAGAGGCCGGTGGGCTCGGTCGGCGTGGCCTCGATGTCACCGGTGTCCTCGGAGACCACGAACGTGTTGCCGTCCAGGATCCGGATGGTGTTGCTCGCGGCCATCAGGCAGCCCTCCTCTGGAACGCGTGGTGCGGCCCGCGGGAATCCCCCGGACCGGGAAAGATCCGTTCCACCTGCAACACCAGACGCAGGTCGCCGGAGACCGTCATGTCGCCGCGCAGCAGCGCCGCGATGGCGTTCTCCTGGCCGCTCACCAGCTCGCCGAAGAGCCGCGGGTCGGCACCCACCACGGTGTCGGCCTCCTGGTCCTCCTGGCGGACCCGGAGGTTGCCCCGGTCGATCTCCAGCAGCCAGTGCATGGTCTGCGCTCCCTCGTGCAGGTCGAACCGGAGGGTTCCGGCAGTCTTGGCCAGCAGCGGCTCGTACCCGCGCCGGTCCAGGTCCTCGAAGAATCTCGTGGTCATGTCCATCCGGGCGACTCCTCCCGCCATCCGCGCCCTCCGACGTCCGAGGACGGGTCCCCGCCCGCTACGGCGTCAACCTCGCCCGCTTCGGGTGAGTCACCCGGCCGGCGGCGTCGGGTCCGGGGGATACGGTGCCGAACGGCCCCGGGCATGCGCGAACGCCGGCCCCCGAACCGGGGGCCGGCGTCACCGCGGCGGACGAGTCAGTTGTTCGGTTCGTCGGCGCTGATGTCCGCGAGCACCGATTGGGGTTCCCGTTCCACGGCCAGGTCACCCATGGAGACCAGGCCGACCAGGCGGCCGTCGTCTATCACCGGCAACCGGCGGACCGCGTAGGTGCGCATCAGGTCGGCGGCGGCCACCGCGTCGTCGTACTGACTCACCGTCACCACGTCCTTGCTGGTGATCTGGTTGAGCCGGGTCGTGCTGGGATCCATGTTCTCGGCCACGCCCCGGACCGTAATATCCCGGTCTGTAACGATGCCGACCACTTTGTCGCCATCGGTCACCACCACGTCGCCGATGGCGCTGTCGCGCATCTCCTGTGCCGCGGCGGTGAGGGTGTCGCTGCCGTTCATCGTCACCAACCGGGTCGTCATGAACTCTCCGACCGTTGTCATGGTGCTCCCCTCTCGGTGTCGGCACCGCGGTCTACCCGGCGGCGCGAACGAGGTAACGCCACCGGCACCCGGCGGTCAGCCGCGCGGCCGCATCCCGTAGAGCCGCTCGACGTGCAGCCGGAGCACCAGCCGGCGCTCGGCCACCATGGCCCGCCGGAAGTCGTCCCAGTCCGGGTGTTCGCCCTGCACCGCCCGGTAGAGCCCGACCAGTTCCTCGACGGTCGGGTCGTCCGGCCGCTCCGCCACCGGGGTCAGCTCGGCGCGGGCCTCCGCCACCGCGTACGCCCAGCCGTCCTCGCTGCTCACGTGGTAGCTGGCGCGGGGGTCGCGGCGCAGGTTGGCGGTCTTGGCCCGGCCGTCGGTGACCGAGACCCGGATCAGCCCGGCGTCGGGGTCGAAGGAGTGGACCACGGTGGACAGCTGGGGCCGGCCGTCCCGCTTCAGGGTGGCGAGCACCCCGAGCCGGCGGCTCGCGATGAGATCGGTCAGGGCCTGCCGGGTCCGCTCGTCCGCCATGGGGGCCTCCCGTGTCGACTGGTGTGGTCGACCCCCATCTCACCGCATTTCCCGCCCGCGTGCCCGGCCACCCGCCGGGCCCGCGGGACCGGGGTCAGCGCCGCTCGGCGGCGACCAGTTCGGCGAGCTGCACGGCGTTGAGCGCCGCGCCCTTGCGCAGGTTGTCGTTGGCGCAGAACAGGGCGAGGCCGTGCTCGACGGTCTCGTCGGCCCGGATCCGCCCGACGTACGTCGGGTCCTGCCCGGCCGCCTCCAGCGGGGTCGGCACGTCGTGCAGGGCCACGCCCGGCGCGCCGTCGAGCAGCTCGCGGGCCCGGGCCGGGGTGATCGGGCGGGCGAAGCGGGCGTTGATCTGGAGCGAGTGGCCGGTGAAGACCGGCACCCGGACGCAGGTGCCGGAGACCTTGAGCTGGGGGATCTCCAGGATCTTGCGGCTCTCGTTGCGCAGCTTCTGCTCCTCGTCGGTCTCGAAGGAGCCGTCGTCGACGATCGAGCCGGCCAGCGGGAGCACGTTGAAGGCGATCGGGCGGGCGAACGAGCGCGGCGCGGGGAACTCCACGGCCGACCCGTCGAAGGCAAGCCCGGCGGCGTGCTCGGCGACCTTGCGGACCTGCTCGTCCAGCTCGGCCACGCCGGCCAGGCCGGCTCCGGAGACCGCCTGGTAGGTGGCGACGACGAGGCTCACCAGCTCGGCCTCCTGGTGCAGCGGCCGCAGCACCGGCATGGCGGCCATGGTGGTGCAGTTCGGGTTGGCCACGATGCCCTTGGGCCGGTCGGCGATGGCGTGCGGGTTGACCTCGGCGACCACCAGCGGCACCTCGGGGTCCATCCGGAACGCCGAGGAGTTGTCGATGACGACCGCGCCGGCCTCGGCGACGCGGGGGGCGAGCTCCCGGGAGGTGCCCTTGCCCGCCGAGAAGAGCACGATGTCGAGCCCGCGGTAGTCGGCCGTGGCCGCGTCCTCCACGGTGACCTCGCCGTCGCGCCAGGGCAGCGTGCGCCCGGCCGACCGGGCCGAGGCGAACAGCCGCACCTGCTCCGCCGGGAACTCGCGCTCCGCCAGCACCTGCCGCATCACGCCACCGACCTGGCCGGTGGCCCCCACAATGCCGATCCTCATGCCCGCGAGGCTACCCAGCGGGGCGGGGCCGGCGGGAAGCCTTTCCCACCGCGCGGGCCGCCGGCCGCCGGCCGCGCCCTCCGCCGAACCGGCCGTCGACCTGCAACCACAACGCCGGCGACGGGCCGTCGGCGGAGAATCCCCGGCCGTCCGGGGCCCGGGCCGCAGCATCCGCGTCACCCGCCGACGGCACGGCGACGGCCCGACGCGACGGGAATCACATCCCGCGGCCAGGCCGTCGGCACCGCACCGAACCCGGTCAGGGGGTGTGGTCGACCACCTCGCCGAGGCCGGCGGCGACCAGCTCGTCCCGGATCACCGCCGAGTCGCCCTCGACCACCAGGGTGAGCGACTCCGGGTGCAGGTGGGCGGCGGCCGCCGCGGAGACCTCCTCGACGGTCGCGGCGAGCAGCGCCTCACGCAGCCGGGCGTGGTAGTCGTCCGGCAGGTCGTGCACGACCAGCGTGGTGAGCGCCGAGGCGATGGCCCGGGGGCTCTGCAGCTCGACCGAGAGCTGGCCGGCCCGCCAGGAGCGGGCCACCTCCAGCTCCGCCTCGGTCACCCCGGTCAGCCGGGTACGCGACACCTCGCCGACCGCCTCGACCAGGGCCGGCGCGGTCACCGCGGTCTGCACCCCGGAGCTGATCGCGAACCGGCCGAACCGCCGGGACGAGGCGAAGTCGCCCCGGATCCCGTACGTGTAGCCGCGCACCTCGCGGATGAGGTGGTTGAGCCGGGAGGTGAACGCCCCGCCGAGCACCGTGCCGGACAGCGTCATCGGCACGTGGTCCGGGTGGGCGCGGTGCGGCGACGGGTGCCCGAGGCGGAGCGTGGACTGCACCGAGCCGGGACGGTCGACCAGGATGATCCGCCGCCGGTCCGACAGCGGCACCTCGATCGGGCCGCCCTTCTCCACCACACCCCCGCCGGCCCCGCTGAACACCGTCGCGGCGAGCGCGTCGAGGTCGATCCGGTCCAGGTCACCGGCGACGATCAGCGTGCCCGGCCGGATGAACCACTCGGAGTGGAAGACGGTCACGTCGTCCACGTCCAGGGCGGCGACGCTCTCCGGGTCGCCGTACAGCGGGCGGCCCCAGCGGTTGTCGGCGCCGAACAGGTCGGCGCGGAGCACGGCGTCGGCCCGGGGGCCCGGGTTCGCCCAGTCCATCCGCAGCGCGGTCGCCTCGTCGTCGCGGACCCGCCGCACGTCGGCCGGGTCGAGCTTCGGCGTCCGCACCGCCTCGGCGAGCAGTTCCACGGCCGCGCTCAGCCGGTCGACCGGCACCTGCACGCTGACCTGGAACGAGTCCCAGTCCAGGCCGCTCACCAGCTCGGTGCCGAGCGCCTCGATGGCCAGGGCGTACGCGGTGGCGTCCCGCTGCGCGGTGCCCTCCTCCAGCGCCTTGGCCAGCACCCCGCCGACTCCTTCCTTGCCGACCGGCTCCCGGCCGGCGCCGCCGTCGAGCAGCAGCAGCGCGACGGCGAGGTTCTGCCCGGGCAGGTGCGCGGCGACGACCTGGCCGCCGGCGGCGGACCGGCGGACCACCTGCGGGAACCGGTACGGGCGGGCGGCGCCCGGGCCGGGACGGGTGGCGATCAGCGTCATGAGGTCTCCTCGGGCACGTAGGTCAGGGTCGCCCGGTCGGCCGGGCCGAGCAGCTCGGCGGCCTGCTCGGCGATCTGCTCCGCGGTGACGGCGAGCCAGGCGGGCAGCCGCTCGCCGGCCCGGGCCGGGTCGCCGAACTGGGTGGCGTACCGGCCGAGGGCGTCGGCCCGGCCGTCCACCGTGGACATCTGTCGCCACCACATGGTGCTCAGCAGCGCCTTGGCCCGGTCCAGCTCGGCGGCGGTCACGGGCACGGTGGCCAGTTCGTCGACCACCTCGGCCAGCCCCTCGCGCAGCCGCTCGCCGGACACTCCGGGGCGGGCCGTGGCGGTGGCGATCAGCGGCGCGGGGCCGTGCGCCAGGTCCACCCCGTACGCCCCGACCAGGTCCGGCTGGGCGATCCGCTCGCCGTCGGCGAGCCGCTGGTAGAGCCGGCTCCCCCGGCCGCTGCCCAGCACGGTGGCGAGCACGGTGGTCACGTCGTAGCCGGGGGTGCCGAACGGCCGGGTGCGGTGCGCCACGTAGACCCGGGGAGCGGGCACGTCGGAGACGACGGTCTCCGCCGCGGGCCGCCCGGTGGCCGGGACGGTGCGGCCGTCCGGGCCGGCCGGGATGTCGTCGCGCGGCGGCAGGGCGCCGAAGTACTTGTCGGCCAACGCGAACACCTCGGCGGCGGTGGTGTCGCCGACCACGGTGAGCACGGCGTTGTTCGGCGCGTACCAGGTGCTGTGGAACGCCTGGAAGGTGGCCAGGTCGGCGGCGTTCAGGTCGGCCATCGAGCCGATCGTGGCGTGGTGGTACGGATGCCCGGGCGGGTAGAGCAGCGGCAGCAGCCGCAGCCAGGCGTCGCCGTACGGCACGTTCTCGTAGCGCTGGCGGCGCTCGTTCTTCACCACGTCCCGCTGGTTGTCCAGCGTCTCCTGAGTCAGCGCGGGGACCAGCCCGCCCATCCGGTCGGCCTCCAGCCAGAGCGCCAACTCCAGGTGCTCGGCCGGCACCGTCTCGAAGTAGTTGGTCCGGTCCGGGTTGGTGGTGGCGTTGAGCGAGCCGCCGGAGCCCTGGATGAGCTTCATGTGCTCGGTCTTCGCCACGTTGACCGAGCCCTCGAACATCAGGTGCTCGAAGAGGTGGGCGAAGCCGGTCTGGCCCTCCGGTTCGTGGCGGGAACCCACGTCGTACCAGAGGTTCACGGCCACGGCGGGGGCGGTGCGGTCCTCGCTCACCACCACGCGCAGGCCGTTGTCCAGTCGGGTCGTCTCGATCGGCCAGGGGTAACCGCTGTCGGGCATGGCACGACGCTATCCGATCTCGCGGGCGGAAAGGTGACGTGCGGGGAGCATCGTCGCCGCGCGCCGGGGTACTCGCCCGGCATGTCCTCCCCCGCATCGTCCCCGGTCGAACGCGCCGCCGCCGCGCTGGCCCGGCTCCGCCGCGCCCGCCTGCTGCATCCCGCCGGCCGCACCTTCTCCGCCGAGGTGCTCATCTGGGGTACGCCGGGCCCGCCGACCGGCGTGCCGCTGCTCGACCTGCCCGGCCGGTGGCCGGCGACGGTCCGGCTCTCGAAGGGGGTGCCCACCCCGGGAAGCTGGCCGGACGTGCTGGGGGTCGGCATCCGGCTGCACCGCGACCCGGAACCGCCGGTGGACCTGCTGGCGAGCTCCAGCGGCGCGGCGCCGGTGCTGCGCCACCTGCCGCTGCCCCGGCGCCGCTTCACCGGGACGTACAGCTCGATCATGTCGTTCCGGGCCGGACGGCGGCGGCTCTACCTGGCGGTGCTGGCCGACCCCGACTCGCCCGAACTGGGCCGCGGCCTGGCCGAACTCCCCGCGGTGGCCGGCGACGACGGGCCGCGGCTGGTGCTGGCGGTGGCCTCGGCGGTCGGGCCGTGGCGGCCGTTCGGCGAGGTGCGGCTGGACGGCCGGCGCGGCGCCCGGGAGGACGCCGCGCCGGCCTTCGATCCGATCGGCAACGTGCCGCCGGGCCTGCGGGTGACCGGCCAACTCGCCTGGTTGCGGGAAACCACCTACCGGGGTTCCCAGCGGGCCCGCGGCGTCGTGCTCAGTCGGGCGGCTCGACGGGGGTGACGGTCTGCTCGGAGGTCCGGTGCTCCAGCACCGTGTCCGGGGCGGCGTTCCGGTCCTCCTCCCGGATGTCCGATTCTTCGAGGATCGCGTCGGCCTGCGCCTCGGGATCCTCGCTGCCCACCGCCGCCTCCTCGGGCAGCAGGTGGCCGCGGGACTCGATCCGGTCCTGATCGCTCTGCTGGTGGCTCATGCCGTCCTCATACCCCCGCCAGGGCCCGGCGGAACCCCGCCCTTCCCAGCATGCGGTACGACCGGCAATTCGTTCCGGTGAGCGTTCCCGCACCCGTGGCGGCCCCACTGGCAGCCCGCCTCCCAGGATTCGGGACGGAAGACCGGTCCAGCCGGCCGATCACCCGCACGGACGGCGGGCGGACACGTGCCGTGCCGCCGGAGTTACCGCTCGTTTCATCGACCAGGGTCAACATGAGGCGCGGCTTACCCGACGAGCGGGTGAGACCACCCCTCCCGTCGGGTACGCTGGCGGGCGTGACGCGGTCGTATCGATGGTTTAGGCAGCCGGCTGGAGGAGCCGGTGACTCAACCATGAGCTGACGTCACTCCTCTTCGAGCCGGCCGGGCAGGGATGATTCCCTGCCCTTTCGCGTACGAGCAGCCGGCTCGATCCCGGGCGCCGGCCCCGGGCACGGTCGGCGGAAGGAACCCCACCGTGACGACGACCCCGGACGTCCATCGGGTCATCGACCAGCGGATCGACCGTGTCGTGCCGCTGACCACCCCGGCCCTGCTGCACCACCACCTGCCCCTCGACGAGTCCCTCGCCGAGGCCGTGGTGGCCGGCCGGCGTGCCGTCGGCCGGGTGCTGGACCGTGCCGACGACCGGCTGCTGGTCGTGGTCGGCCCCTGCTCGGTGCACGACCCCGCCGCGGCCCTGGAGTACGCGGCCCGGCTGCGCCGGGCCGCCGCCCGGCACGCCGCCGCCCAGCGCGAGGTGT
>NZ_JBEXLR010000127.1:0-16555 GCF_040610095.1 Micromonospora sp. NPDC004540 | reverse complement strand
TCTCCTGCCGGCTGCCGTACCCGCCGACCGCCGGCAGCACGGCGCAGCCCGGCGGCGCCGCCTCCACGGCGGCGCGGACCACGTCGGCGCGCTCCCCCTCGGACAGCGCCGCGTACTCGCCCAGCGGGCCGCACGGGGTCACGCCCCGGCAGCCGGCGTCGCCGAGCCAGCGCACATGCTCCTGGAGCCGGTCGTAGTCGACGGAGAGGTCACCCCGGAACGGCGTGGGGAGGGCGACGACGACGCCCTGCCAGGGCCTGGTTGCGGCCACGACGGTTTCCCTTCTCGGCGGACCCGGCCCCGCACACGTTAGGGGCGTCCCGGGCCGCGGTCTTCCGACAGATGCCGGAACCGCGTCGCGCGGACCGGGTACGGCTGTCGCGGGGGTATTGCGCGCCCGCCAACATCATCGGAAGGTAGGCCCAGGGTCCTATCCGGGGGAAGCGCATGCGCATGGAGCTGCAACGCATCGTCGACCGGGTCGCCGCGCGGGTGAAGCGTCCGGCACTCATCGAGGACCGGCGCCAGCGGGTCGTCGTCTACAGCGAACACACCGGGGTGATCGACGGGGTGCGCCGCAGCTCGATCCTGCGCCGGCACACCACGCCGGAGGTGATCGCCTGGGCCCGGGAGATCGGCATCATGGAGGCCCGACAGCCGGTCCGTACCCCGGCCTGTCCCGACCTGGACCTGCTCCCCCGGGTCTGCGTGCCGATCCGGCACCAGGACCTGCTGCTGGGCTTCGTCTGGTTCATCGACGCGGCCGACGGGATGACCGACGAGGACATCTCGGTGGTGACCGAGGCGATGCCGGATCTGTCGCTGGCGCTCTACCGGGAGAACTTGCTCGGCGAGCTGACCTCGCAGCGGGAGGCGGAGGCCACCCGTACGCTGCTGGTCGAGTCCCCGGAGGCCCGGCGGGAGGCCGTCCGGTCGCTGCTGACCGACGGCGTGGTGGCCCGCGACGGCCAGGTCACCGCGCTGGTCGCCCAGCTCGCGGTGGCCCGGGACGAGGTGCTGGACGACGCGGCCCGGGTCGCCCTGGAGCACGCGCTGGTCGCCACCCGGCAGTGGGTCGGTTCGCGCGAGACCCTGCACCTGGTCCGGCACGACCACGGGGTGCTGCTGCTGTGCGGCGGGCGGGCCACCGGCCGGGTGGCGGCCGAGGACGCCGCCGCGCACCTCGACCAGGCCCTGCGCGCGGCGACCCGGGGGCTGGCGTCGGTGAGCCGGACGGTGCTCGGGGTCGGCGACGGCCGGCCCCGGCTCTACGACAGCCTGCTGTCCTACCAGGAGGCGTTCCAGGCGGCCCGGGTCGGCGTGCAACTGCCCGCCCTGGGCCCGGTCGTGCCCTGGGCCGACCTGGGCATCTACCGACTGCTGTCCGGGGTGGACGCCCGGCACCTGGACGTCGCGCGGGTGCACCCGGGGCTGGGTCGGCTGCTCGGCGACGAGGCGCACCAGGTGCTGCTGGAGACCCTGGAGGTCTACCTGGACCTGGCCGGCAACGCCCACGCCACGGCCGAGCGGCTGCGGCTGCACCGGACCACCCTCTACTACCGGCTCCAGCGGGTGGAACTGCTCGCCGGCACCGACCTCAAGGACGGCAACGAGCGGCTCTGCCTGCACCTGGCGCTGAAGCTGGGCCGGCTCACCGGCCACCACCAGCCGGAACGGTAGCCGGGGCGGGACGCCGGTGCCGGCGCCCCGCCCCGGGTCTCCTCACAGACCGGCGGCCTCCGCCGCCGTCCGGCCGCCGACCACCGGCAGGGTGATCCGGCTGCGGTCGAAGTGGACGGTGATGTGGGCCCGGGTCTGCTTGGCCCGGCTGCTGTAGCCGGAGTACGAGCCGAGCAGGACCACGCCGATCTGGTGACCGGCGTCGAAGACGTAGTCCTCGGGGAGCAGGTTCAGGTCGACCGCGGTCTTCTGCCCGGGCACCAGCGGCGTGGACACCGCCGGCGAGTCGAGGTTGAGGCCGTCGATGATGCCCTTGGTGACCAGTTCCTGCGGGTTGGCCGCGACGGTCTTCTCCGTCTTCCGGTAGCAGGCGTTCTCGGCGAAGCCGCCCCAGGTGGCCGTCGCGCCCCAGCAGTCCTCGTCGGTCAGCGTCCGGATGCCGTCACCGCTGGTGCTGAACCGCGGGCGGGTGCCGTAGTCGACCAGGAGCGCGGCGAAGCTGGTGTCCTCCCCGTCGACGGTGGCGTTGATCTTCACGACCGGGGTGCCCGAGACGTGCAGCGGCGCCGTCAGCGGCGCGGAGAGGAACACCAGGCGGTTGTCGGTGTTCGCCGCCGGGTCCGACGGGTGACGGATGGCGTTGGTGGCGGTCATCGTGGGGGTGTCCTGGAAGGTCGCCGACCCGTTGCCGGGACCGGAGTGGACGGCGAGCCCGCCGACGTTTCCGTCCTCCGGCGCCCGGAGGAAGACCTGGGTCGGCCGGGCGTCCGGCAGCGGCCAGGCGCGCGCGGTCTCCCAGACGTCCGGCGCCCGCTCGATGTCGACGGCCGGCTCGCCCATGATGCCGTTGTCGATGCCCTGGAGCCAGTGGTCGAACCAGCGGTGCAGGGTGTCCACCCAGGCGCCCCGCCGGAAGTCGAACGGGTCGACGTGGCCGGTGCCGGTCAGCCAGAGCTTGCGCGGCACGCCCTGCTCGCCCAGCGCGGCCCACCACTTGCTGAAGTGGTCCGGGCGGACGTTGTCGTCGTTGATGCCGTGCACCACGAAGACGCTGGCCCGCACCCGGTCGGCGTGCGGCACGTAGTCCCGCTCCGCCCAGAAGTCGTTGTAGTCACCGGTGACGTCGTCGCCACCCTGCCCGAGGGCGGCCCGCACCGGGGCGCAGTACGCGCGGCGGGCCGGGTTGGTGACCGTGTTCGCGAGGCTGCCCGAGTAGTTGTTCGCCCGGGTGACCAGGCCGTTGCTCCGGGAGTAGTCGTACCAGCTGGAGATGGCCGAGATCGGCACGATGGTGGTCAGCCCCGCCACCCCGTCGGCCGCGGCGGCGTTGGCCAGGGTGCCGTCGTACGACTTGCCGATCATGCCGGTGCGGCCGTTGTGCCAGTCCGCCACGACCTCCCGGCCGGCGGCGTCGACGCCCGGCCGGCGCCCGTTGAGCCAGTCGATCGCGGTCGGCGCGCTGATGTTGTCGGCCCGGCCACCGGTGACCGGGCAGCCGGTCGAGTTGTTGGTGCCGATCATGTCGAGCAGGACCACCGCGTAGCCGCGCGGGACGAAGTAGTTGTCGTAGAACAGCGGCCAGGTGTCGTTCAGCCCGTCGCCGTCGACGTCGGCCTTGCACTCGCCCTCGTTGCCCCGGCAGACCGTCGAGTAGTACGGGCTCGCGTCCATCACCACCGGCACCTTGAGCCCGTTCTCGCTGGCTCGCGGCCGGATGATGTCCATGGCCACGATGTCGCGGGCGCCGTCGCCGTCGGTGTCCACGTCCGAGGTGACGAAGATCCGCTCCCGGACCGCGTCGGCATAGCCGAACACCGGCTGGGTGACCCCGCCCTCCACCACCAGCCGGGCCTGCTCGTCCGCGCCCGGCTGGGCCAGGGCGCCGGTCGCCGGCAGGCCCGTGACGGCGACCGCCAGGGCCACCACCGCGGCCCGCCAGGCATGTCTTCCGCTTCGCATCCGCGTGCTCCTCCTCCCCGCGCCGGCCGACGGCGTGCACAGGGGACACGCCGCGGCGACGGTCGCCCCGAACCTACGGATCGACGGACGTGCCGGTCATCGGACAGCTGTGGAAGATGGCCGCCCCCGGCTCCTACGCCTGTCGCAGGCCGGCCGACACCTGACGGTCCGGGACGGACAGTCGTTGACAGGACACCGTGGGTGGGCACAGGATTTGGCCAACCCGCTGGCCAGTCGCCCGCTACCGACCCGCTCCGAGGTGATCTCGCGGCACCGGGCCGCCCGCCGCCGCACCGGCACGGCCCGCCGACGTCCGCCCTCATCCGTTGGTCGCACCGGACCTCCGGGGCACCCCGACCTCGATTCCGTCGACCGTCGAAGCCCACAGTTCCCACCCACGAACGAAAAGGGGCAACGATGCGCATACCGAACCCCGGTGCCCGCCGCTGGCGGGCACCCGTCGTCGCGATCGCGGCCGTCTCGGCCCTGGTCCTGGTCAGCCCGGCCGCCGCGGTCACCCCGGGGGCCGACGGAGCCGGCGAGAGCACCGAACTGAGCCGGCTGCCCGACGAGGCGGCGAGCGTGGTGGAGGTCCTGCTCGCCGACTCCGCCGAGCTGGACCGGCTCGTCGCCACCGGCGTCGACCTCGACCATGACGTCTCCCGCACCGAGGAGGGCATCGTCGCCCACGCGGTGGTCACCCCGAGCGAGGCGGCGGCCCTGCGCGCCCGGGGCTACCGGCTCGGCGACGTCGTCTTCCGGGCCGCGGACTCGGCCGAGCGGGTCGAGGAGCGCGCGGCGACGATCGCCGCGCACGTCGCGGAGAACCAGGCGTTCACGGCGAGCCTGGCCACCCCCGACGCCGCGGACGTGCGGATCATCCGCGCCGACTACTACACCTCCGGCACCAGCCAGATCCTCTCCGTCGAGGCGAAGTGGGCCCAGGGCCAGACCTCGACCAGCACGCTCACCGTGCAGCGGGACAGCGGCCCCGGCACCGAGATCGGCTCGGGCGGCAGCCAGACCATCTCCCGCTTCGTGGACGCCGGCGTCTACCTGTACCACCGCGGCGCGGCGACGGTGACCGCCCGGCCGGACCGGATCCGGATCACCAGCCCCACCGGCGGGGTCGCGGTCGCCCAGGTCAAGGAGTGGCTGCCGATCCCGGCCGACGACCCGGAAGGCCCCGGCTACCAGCAGGACTTCGTCACCAGCTACCTGACGCCCACCGACCTGTACGCGCGGATCCACCAGCTCGCCGCCGAGTTCCCCGACCTGGCCGAGGTCGTCGAGCTGCCGTACAGGACGAACGGCTACCGCCGCAAGGCGCAGGCGGTGCTCGGCACCGCGAACGCCGGCCGGGTCGCGATCGACTCGCTGGCGTGGGGGCACCAGGGCGGCAACGACATCTCCGTCGAGCTGGTCAACCCGGGCGCCGCGAGTCAGCCGCTCGCGGTGACCGTGACGGGCCGGGACATCCGGGTCCGCCTGGCCACCGACGCCGCCGGCACGGTGACCAGCACCGCCGCGCAGGTCGTCGCGGCGCTCAACGCCGACGCCGGCACGCTGGTCAGGGCGTACACCTACCGCGGCAACGCGGGCGCGGGCGTGGTGGCGCCGGCCGCGCGGACCATGCTCACCGACGGCCTGCGGGCGCCCGCGACCGTCTCCCGCGAGCCCCACCCGGTGTACGCGATCCGGATCGGCAAGCACCGCGACGGCTCGCGGCCGGGCGTCCTCGCGTACGCCCAGGAGCACGCCCGCGAGTGGGTGCCGCCGCTGGTCGCCGTCGAGACCGCCGAGCGGCTGCTGCGCAACTACGGCCACGACGGCCGGACCAAGCAGCTGCTCAACAACCTGGACATCTGGATCGCCCCGTCGGTCAACCCGGACGGCGGTCACTACTCGTTCTACGACTTCGCCTCGCAGCGCCGGAACATGACCAACCACTGCCCGCTGACCGGCGCGGCCGACGCCCTGGCCCGCAACTCGTGGGGCGTGGACAACAACCGCAACTACACCGAGTACAGCCTGTTCGACGGCTACTCGGGCGCGTCGAGCAGCTGCACCGGCGACACCTACGCCGGGCCGAGCGAGCTGTCCGAGCCGGAGAACAGGAACCTCGACTGGCTTGCCGCGCGCGAGAACATCAAGTTCTCGATGAACCTGCACTCTTCCGGCAACTACTTCATGTGGTCGCCGGGGGCGTACGCCGTCCCGGGCCGGGTCTCCGCGCCCCGGCCCACCCTCGACCAGGAGTCGTTCTTCTGGGGCGCCTCGTCGCGGATCCTCACCGCCATCAAGCGGCACCGCAACATGGCCGTGACGCCGGCCCGCACCGGCCCGATCTCCGACGTGCTCTACTCGGCGGCCGGCAACTCCGGTGACATGCTCTGGTACAAGTACGGCATCTACGCCTGGAACTTCGAGGTCGGCACGTCGTTCCAGCCCGACTGGGACGAGGCGCACCAGGAGACGATGGAGTTCGCCAACGGGCTGGTCGAGCTGATGCGGGTGGCCCGGGACTTCGACACCGACCACCAGCGGCCGATCACCGGCCTGTCGACCACCCCGAGCGACGCGCCGGGCATGGTGGACGTGACGTTCACGGCGAGCGAGCCCGCCGCGGTCTTCTACACCCTCGACGGCACGGCGCCGACCTACGCGTCCACCCGGTACGGCTCCGCCGGCATCCGGGAGGGCGGGGAGACGCTGACCGTGCCCGCCGGGACCACGGTCCACTGGTTCTCGGTGGACGCGGCCGGCAACGTGGAGAACAACTACCGCGCGGACGGCACGGCCCAGAACTTCCGCAAGGGCGCCGCCGCGCTGCCCGCCGGATAGCGGCAGCCGACCCGGTGCCGGGGTACGGGGCGTGACGGACCCGTACCCCGGCGCCGGCGCGCCGAGGGTGGTGACCAGCGGCAACGACGTGCCGCCGCGGCAGGCCCTGGCGGTGCTGCGCGGCGGTGTGGGGCCGGTGATCAGTCGGCGGCCGGCAGCAGCACGGTGACGGTCGTGCCATTCGGAGGGTGCCGGCACTCCCGGCTCTGCGCTGGGAACCGCCGTGACCCTGCTCGCGGCCCTCGGCTGGCTGGCCTGGCGGGCGCGTGGCCGGAAGGCCGCTCGGCGGCGCGGCCGGCCCGGCCCTCACCTGGGGCATCGGTCACCTGTTCGGCACCGCGGTGAGCTGACGCGGCGGTGCCGGGCACGGGAACCCTCCCGTGCCCGGCACCACCCGAGGACCTACAGGTCGCGCACCCGTACGTCGCGGAACTCGATCAGGTCGGACGTGCCGTGGTTCTGCAACCCGACGAACCCGCTGAGGAACTGGCGCAGGTCGGTCGGCGGGTCACCGGCCCGGGACGACGCCTTGCCCGGCGTGTTGTCGAACTCGTTGATCACCACGCCGTTCCGGATGATCGTGTAGTGCTGGCCGACCACCCGGACCTCGTAGTCGTTCCAGGTCCCCTTCGGGGTCGCCCCGGCCTTGTCGAGCCCCTGCGGATCGAAGTTGTAGATCGACCCGGTCTTCTGCGGCTCGCCGGTGGGCCCGTCGTAGATCTGGATCTCGTGGCCGCAGTAGATGGCCACCCACGCCTGCGACGACCGGGCCGACCCGACCGTGCCGCAACTGCCGGCCGGCCGCTGGTCCACCGGGGTCCGCGGGTCGGGGAACCGGGCGAAGACCCCGCTGTTGGCGTACGTGGCGCCGGCGGAGACGTCCCGGAACTTCAGCCGCAGCGAGAAGTCGGCGAACTCGTCCTTGGCGTACCAGAGCATCCCGAGTCCGCCGGAGCTGCGGATGGACCCGTCGGGCTGCAACGTGAACGAGCCGCCGGGCGCCTGCCGCCAGTCGGCCAGCGACCCGGCCGTACCGTCGAACAGCGCCCGGTAGCCGGCCACCTTGCCGATCGGCGACTGCGCCGCCGCGGTGCTCAGCTTCGTCGCCTCCTTGTTGTCGAGCACGCCGTCGCCGCGCAGGTCGTTGACCACGTCGGCGACGTGGCTGACGAACTGGCCGTGGTTGGTCCAGCTCCGCTCGTCGTCGATCAGGTCGTTGACCGTGCAGTCGCCGCCCACCTCGTGGTTGGTCACGCCGGTGTCGGTGTCCAGCATCCGCACCGTCGCGCGGGTGTCCGGCGCGGCGCAGCCGGCCGTGACGGTGATCTTCGCGGTGGAGACCTGGCCGTCGGCGTACGTCACCTTCAGGGTGACCTGGTAGGTGCCGTAGCGGGCGTAGGTGTGGGTGGGGTTGGCCTCGTGCGACGGCGCGCTGCCGTCACCGAAGTTCCACTCCCACGCCACGCCACCGGCCCGGGCCGCCGAGAACGCGATGGTCTTCGGCTGGCTCGGCGTGACGGCCCGCCAGGCGGCGTCGCTCGCCCGCGGCGTCGCCTCGCCGCCGGTGTAGGCGATCCGGATCAGCTTCTGGTTGCTGTGCAGGCTGAAGAAGCCGCCGGCGTAGTCCAGCATGTACAGCGCGCCGTCCGGGCCGAACTTGGCGTCCATCCAGGACTGGAGCTGGTTGCCGCCGCTGCCGCCGCGGATGATCTGGCGCAGGTCCTCGGCGAACGCGGGCGGTGCGTGCTCGTCGACCGTGGCCGGGTCGACGGTGACCGCCACCCGGTTGTTGGCGTTGGACTGGTCACCGATGAACCACTTGTTGTCCCAGTACGCCGGCCAGGCCACCCCGCTGCCGGTGTCGACGTTCTCCCGCTGGTAGGTCGGGCCGTCCATGATGGCCTGACCGCCGCCCTTGAGGTACGGCTGGGTGAAGGTCTCCTGCCCGACCTGGTACGTGGGCAGCCCGCTGCCGTCGGTGCGCTTCGGGTAGACCGGGCCGCCGCCCTGCGGCGAGTACCAGATCATGTTGTCCCGGGCCGGCGGGATGTTCACCAGACCGGTGTTGCGCGGCGAGGTGTTCTTCAGGTTGTCGCAGTCGTACCAGCCGGTCAGCACGGTCGCGTCGGTGTTGCTGCGGTCCCGGTAGGGCTGCCGGTTGCCCATGCAGTAGGGCCAGCCCTGGTTGCCGGCCGAGGTGATGATCGTGGCCGTCTCGTACTTGGCCGGGCCAAGGTTCGGGTCCGGGGCGCCGGCGTCCGGGCCGACCCAGGCCGCGGTGAGCCAGTCGTTGACCGGGTCCCAGGCGATCCGGGCGATGTTGCGCACGCCCATCACGTAGATCTCCCGGCGGCTCTTGCCGCCACCCTCCTCCTGGCCGGTGAACAGGTTCCCGGCCGGGATGGTGTAGGTGCCGTCCGCCTCCGGGTGGATGCGCAGGATCTTGCCGTTGAGGTCGTTGGTGTTGCCGGAGGTACGCCGGGCGTCCTGGAACGAGGTGCCCTGGAACTCCTGCGTCCAGTTGTTGCCGGAGTAGCCGTTCGAGCCGCCGGAGGAGTTGCTGTCACCGGTGCCGATGTAGAGGTTGCCGCTCTCGTCGAAGGTCATCCCGCCGCCGGCGTGGCAGCAGCTGTGGATCTGGGTGTCCCAGTGCAGCAGGTCCTTGCGGGTGCCCTGGTCGATGGCCTGCTTCGCGGCGTCGTAGGTGAACCGGGAGACGGTCCGCTGGCCGATCCGCCGGTCCCGGTCGATCGACTCGTGCGGCATCCAGTAGACGTAGACCCAGCCGTTCTGCGCGAACTTCGGGTCGAGGGTGATGCCGACCAGGCCCTCCTCATTCTTCACCAGCTCGCTGCCGCTGCCCCGGTTGCCCATCACGGCGAGGGTGGTGAGCAGCTTGACCTGCTTGGTCGACGGGTCCCAGCGGTGGATCGTGCCGCAGCCGAGGCCGACCTTCGGGTCGTCCCAGCTCACCACCGGGCCGCTCGGGCAGGCCGCCTTGCCGATGTAGAACACCCCGCCGTCGGGGGCGATGGTGAGGCCGTGCGGCTCGCCGATCTGGTCGAGCTGGCCGGGCTGGTTGGTCGTGGTGAGCCGGTCGACGCGGTAGTTCGCGGCGATGGTGGCCTGGCAGTCACCGCGGACCAGGCCCGCGGTCCACCGGATCGCCCCGGCCAGGTGGTTCTGGAACTGCTTGTCGCTGGTCCAGCTCGCCTCGGTGCGGCCCATCCCGGTGTAGAAGGACCGGCCGCCCTCGTAGTCCTGGCACCAGGAGACCGGGTGGAAGGCGCCGTTGCCGCTCAGGCCGGCGTTGTAGGTGCCCTCCTCGACCTGGGCGACGGTGTGCACCCGGCCGATCGGGCTCGGGTCCCAGTTGATCCACTGGTCCTCGCGGGTCCAGGTCAGCGGCAGGCCCTTGTTGGCCGGGTGCTGCCGGTCGGTGACGTCGACCGTGGCCCGCTGCACCGTGGTGTCCGGCGCCGGGCCGGCGTCCGGGCCGATCAGCCACAGCTCGGCGAGCTGGATCAGCGGTTCCCCGCTGTTCGCCGTGACGTTGAGCCGGTAGTGCTGGTAGGCCGTGGTGTTGGTGAAGCTGTACTGCTTGGTCTGGAACCGCTGCGGGAAGGTCTCGTTGCTGCGGGTGTCCAGGTCGGTCCAGGTGGCGCCGTCCTGCGAGCCCTGCAGGATCCAGTTCTTCGGGTCCCGGCCCGGGAAGTCGTTGGCCGAGGTGAGCGCGTACCGGCTGACCGTGACCGGCTTGGCCAGCTTGGCCGCCAGCCAGCCGGTCGGCGAGAAGGTCAGCCACTTGGTGCCGGTCGAGCCGTCGATCGCCTTCGCGGCGGTCTCGTTCGGCGGGTTCTCCGCGCTCGCGGTGGCCGACACCGGCTTCTCGGCGTTCGGCAGGCTGGTGGCCGGCCGGGTGCCGATCAGGCCGGTGAACCAGGACGACTCCGGCTGGGCGCGCGCCGCGTCGTGCACGCCGACGAAACCGCCGCCGTTCTTCACGTACGCCTGGAAGGCCGCCTCCTGCGTGTCGGTGAGGGTGACGCCGTTGGCGGAGAGGAACACCACGGCCCGGTAGCGGGCCAGATTCCCGAAGCTGAACACCGCCGGGTCGGCGGAGTCGTCCACGGTGAAGCCCTGCTGCTCACCGAGTTCGCGGATGGTGGCGGTGGCCTTGGCGACCGGGTCGTCCTGCTTGTCCACGGGGCCGTGGAAGACCAGCACCTTGGCCGCCGCCGCGGCCTCGGCGGCCGCCGCGGGTGTCGGGGCGAGGGTCTGGCCCGGCAGGGTGAGGACGCCGAGCGCCAGGGCGGCGCTCGACGCCAGGGCGCCGAACCGGCGGCGGGCGCCGGGGCGACGCGGGGCGGTCGGTGGGGGCGGTGTGGTGGTGGATCCCGTCGGGCCGGCGTCGGGGCCGACCCAGCGGGAGAACCGGAAATGGCGTCTGTCGGCCATCTCGACTCCTCCTGGTGTGGGTTTCCGGGTTCGTCGATTCCGCCGGTGACGTGAGGCGGTCACCGGAAGATGGGCGTACGCGTCCACCGGCGCCACCCGTGGCGGGCGGCCGGTGCGGCGGTGTCGGAGGTGGAGGTCGTCCGGTGGCTGCCGGTCCTCGACCCTGAGGGCCGGCAGCCACGGACCCGTCAGTCGTGCTGGTGCGCGCCGCCGTCGGCGGCGGCCGCCGGGGCGGCCCCGGCGACGCCGTGCTCGTGGTCCATGCCGGGCGGCATGTTCCCGTTCTCGTCCAGGACGTGCAGCATGGTCGACATCCCGGCGTCGGAGTGGAACTGCATGTGGCAGTGCAGCATCCAGTGGCCCGGCCCGACCGAGTCGCCGGCGACCACCTGGGCGCCGAACGAGTCGCCCGGGCCGAGCGTCTTGTTGTCAATGATCGGCACCTGGTCGGCGAACGGCTGGCCGTTGCTCACCGCCCCGGTCCGGGTGTCCGCCCACGAGTGCCCGTGCAGGTGGAAGGTGTGCATGTCGTTGCCGATGCCGACCACCACGAACTCCACCCGCTCCCCCTTGCGGGCGACCAGGCAGGTCGGCCCGGGCTGCGGGTTCACCTCGGTGCAGGTGTCGGTGGCCTCGCCCCGGCGCAGGTTGATGCTCTGCCGGTCACCGAACGCCACCGTGTAGGTCCGGTCCGGCTTCGGGTCGCCGGGACGGCGGACCACCAGGCCGCCGAAGAGGCCGGAGGACAGGCCCTGCGTGCCGTGCGGTCCGCCCACCACGTGGTCGTGGTACCACCAGTAGCCCGCGGTGCCCGGCGTCCCGGTCTTGTTGTTGCGGGGCTGGGCGTACCAGGTGTAGGTGCGGGATCCGCCCGACGGGACGTACGAGCCGCTCTGCACCGTGCCGTCGGAGTCCTGGGTGTACTTGACCCCGTGCACGTGCAGCGAGACGCCCAGCGGGTGGGTCGGGCTGGTGCGCAGCGCCGCCAGGGTGGCCTCGGGCACCTGGTTGTGCAGGGTGATGGCGAGGCATTCACCCTCCGTCATCTCCATGAGCGGGCCCGGGTAGGAGGCCGTCTCCGGGGTGAGGCCGTAGCCGAGCCGGACCTGGGTGCCGTCCTTCGGCAGTTCCACCGCGTACAGCTGGATGGTCCGGTCGGGCTTGACGCAGCCGTCGGGCCGCTCGGCGAACATCCCGGTGCGGGCGGCGGCCAGCCCGCCGGCGCCGACCAGGGTGAGCAACACGACCGCCGCGACGACCAGCATCCGCCGGCCACCGGTGCGGGGACGCTCGGTGCGGGGCTGTCGCGGCCCCGGCTCCTCCTCGACCAGCCGCCAGGCGCTCACCGGACACCCCGCGGCGGGGCAGGCCGGTCGTTGCAGTTCCTTGCCATGGTGATGTCCCTTCGCTCGCTCAGCAGCAGGTGTCCGCGGCGCCGCCCGGACAGCAGGCGGTCAGCGGGGCGATCCGCACGTTCCGGAAGCTGACGACGTCGCCGGTGCCGTGGTTCTGGAGGCCGACGTATCCGCTGGTGTGCTGCCGGCCGGCGGTCCCCGGGTCGTCCGCCCGCGGCGGGTCGAAGACCGCGCCCGGGGCGTTGACGTACTCGTTGATCAGTACGCCGTTGCGGAAGACCGAGTAGTGCTGGCCGACGACCCGGATCTCGTAGTCGTTCCAGGTGCCCTTGGGCGTGACGCCGGCGCCGGCCAGGCCGACCCGGTCGAAGCCGTACACGGAGCCGCTCTTGTACGCGTCGCCATCGGGCCGGTCGAGGATCTGGAGCTCGTGGCCGTACTTGATGGCGACCCACTCCGGGCGGGCCTCCGCCGGGTGGTTGCGGACGTCCGGGAAGCGGACGAAGACGCCGCTGTTGGCCCGGCCGTCCCCCGGCGCGTCGTCGCGCCACTGGAGCTTCAGCGAGAAGTCCCCGTACGCGCTGGCCGGGTACCAGAGCATGCCCAGCCCGGGCACCGGCCGGCTGGTGATCGAGCCGTCGGCGTTGCGGGTGAACCCGCCGGCGCCGACCTGCTGCCATCGGCCGAAGGACGCGGCGGAGGAGTCGAGGATCGGCTGGTAGCCGTCCTTGCCCGCCGGCTTTCCGACGCCCGAGCGGGCGGCCGCGCTGACCAGGCGGCCGTGCTCGGTGTGGTTGATGACGCCCAGGTGGTGCAGGTGCTCGGCGACCGCGGTGACGTTCGAGACGAACGCGCCGTGGTTCGGCCAGCTCCGCTCGTCGTCGATGACGGCGTTGATGGTGCAGTCACCCTGGACCACCCGGCTGGGTACGCCGCTGTCGACGGTGCCGAACCAGACGGTCGGTCGGGTGTCCTTGACGCACTCGGGCTGCGGCCCGCTGGCGACCACCGTGAAGCTGACCGAGGCGGTGCCCGAGGTGTTGCCGGCCCGGTCGGTGGCCCGGTAGCTCACCGTGTGCGGCCCGGCCCGGTCGACGGTGACCGGCGCGGTGTAGCGGGCGTACGGCTGGCCGTCGACGGAGTATTCGACCCGGTCCACCCCGGAGCCGCTGTCGGCGGCGGTCAGGGTGACCGTGGCGCTGCCCAGGTACGCCCCGGCGTCGTCGAGTTGCCCGGTGACGGCGGCCGTGACGGTGGGCGGGGTGGTGTCGGGCGCGGGCGGGTCGACCACGGTGAAGGACGCCTGCTGAGGCGACGACGTGTTGCCCGCCTTGTCGGTGGCCCGGTAGCTCACCGTGTGCGGCCCGACCTGGTTGACGGTGACCGGCGCGGAGTAGGCGGCGTAGGGCTGCCCGTCGAGCGAGAACTCGACCCGGTCCACCCCGGAGCCGCTGTCGGCGGCGGTCAGGGTGACCGTGGCGCTGCCCAGGTACGCCCCGTTGGCGTCCCGCTGGCCGGTCACCGCGGCGGTCACGGTCGGCGGGGTGGTGTCCGCCGGGGCCGGCTCGACCACGGTGAACGACACCTGCTGCGCCGACGACGTGTTGCCCGCCTTGTCGGTGGCCCGGTAACTCACCGTGTGCTGCCCCGGCTGGTTCACCGTCACGGGCGCGGAGTAGGTGCCGTATGCGCCCCCGTCGAGCGCGTACTCGACCTTCGCCACGCCGGACCCGGTGTCGGTGGCCGAGACGGTGACCGTGGCGCTGCCCAGGTACGCCCCGTTGGCGTCCCGCTGGCCGGTCACCGCGGCGGTCACCGTGGGCGGGGTGGTGTCCGCCGGGGCCGGCTCGACCACGGTGAACGACACCTGCTGCGCCGACGACGTGTTGCCCGCCTTGTCGGTGGCCCGGTAACTCACCGTGTGCTGCCCCGGCTGGTTCACCGCCACCGGGGCGGTGTAGCCGGCATAGGGCTGCCCGTCGAGCGAGAACTCGACCCGGTCCACCCCGGAGCCGCTGTCGGCGGCGGTCAGGGTGACCGTCGCGCCGCCCACGTACGCCCCGGCGGCGTCCTTCTCACCCGTCACCGCGGCGGTCACGGTCGGCGGCGTGGTGTCCGCCGGGGTCGGCTCGACCACGGTGAACGACACCTGCTGCGCCGACGACGTGTTGCCCGCCTTGTCGGTGGCCCGGTAACTCACCGTGTGCGGCCCCGGCTGGTTCACCGTGACCGGCGCCGCGTAGGCCGCGTAGGCGCCGCCGTCGAGGGCGTACTCGACCCGGTCCACCCCCGACTCGGTGTCGGCGGCGGTCAGCGTCACCGTGGCGCTGCCCAGGTACGCCCCGTTCGCGTCCCGCTGCCCGGTCACCGCGGCGGTCACCGTCGGCGCCGTGGTGTCCGTCGGCGGCGGCTCGACCACGGTGAACGACGCCTGCTGCGGCGACGAGGTGTTGCCCGCCTTGTCGGTGGCCCGGTAGCTCAGCGTGTGCTGCCCCGGCTGGTTCACCGTCACGGGCGCGGAGTAGGTGCCGTACGCGCCGCCGTCCAGGGCGTACTCGACCCGGTCGACGCCGGAGCCGGTGTCGGCGGCCGTGAGGGTGACCGTCGCGCTGCCCACGTACGCCCCGTTGGCGTCCTTCTCCCCGGTCACCGCCGCGGTGACCGTCGGGGCCGTGGTGTCCGAGCCGCCGCCGTCGACGACCAGCAGGCCGGTCATGCCGCCGTGGCCCGGGATGGCGCAGAAGTATCGGTAGGTGCCCGGGGAGAGCACCACGTCGACCGTCCAACGCCCCCCGTTGGCGTCCGTCGGATCGGCCAGGATGTTCACGTCGACGTCGCTGTTGTACCTCGGGTCCGACGTCTCGAAGGTCAGGGTGTGCTGCATGCCGGTGGTGTTGCCGGTGGCCGCGCTGTTCTCGAAGACGAGGGTGGCCGGTCCGGCGACGGCCGTGGTGGGGGCCGAGCGGTAGGCGAGGAAGTTGTCCCCCGCCGTCCACGTGAGCACCTGGGCCTGCAACGGGGCCGCGGAGGCGGCCGGCGCGGCGCGTTCCGGGTCGGTCGGCCGCGCGCTGGCCGGGGACGAGGAGAGCGCGGTGGTCAGCAGCAGCGCCAGCGTGGCGAGGGCGGCCACCGGTCTCCGGAGCCGGCTGGCGGAGCGCCGGTTCGGCGGTGGATGTGCGTTCATGGCTTCCTCTTTCACGGTCCGGGAGCAGCGTGCGTCGGTGGGTCGATCGGCGGAGCTGTCGTGCCGGCGTCGTCCGTGCGGCCCCTCCCCTGGCCGCACGGGATCCCCGGCCGTGGCCGCGGGCCACGGTCGTCCGATGTGGATGGTGAGCGCCACCGGGGCGACGACGGTCGTCGCGCACGGTGGTGTCGCGGAGCTGAAGGGGTTGGTCGGGTACGGGCATCGGGCGGCCGGTGAGGCGCGGCCGCGTGGTGGCGTCGACCCGGGGTGGCCAGGGCTGGCCGGTCGTGGTCCGCGGACGGGTTGCGGCCGCCCGGAGGGCCCACCGTCGAGGGGCTACCGTGCCGGTAGTTCATCTCGACGAAACATATTGACAGGGACCGACCCTACTGACTTCCTCTCAGCGTGTCCATAGCTTTCGTCGTTCCATTGACTACTTTTCTTCAGCGCAGACGAAAGTGGTCGGCGAATTCCTACCGGCGCACGGCGGCGAAGTCCGTGGACCGAACCGGTGATCATCCGCGAGCCGTTCGACCGAGGACCAATGTGCGCCATGAGCACACAGCGGCAATGGACGCAGATCAGACGCGCCCTCGTCCACCCGTGGAGAACATTCGACCTGATCAGCGCCTATTGAAGATCATGGCTTCCTGAATTCCCGGCGACGGCGTGGTGACAGCGCGGAGTCGGTTGCCCGGGTCACCCATTGATCCCGGCTCGGGCCCGTGTGATTGTGCCCCCAGCGAGTCGCCGACCCCGGCGGCTCGCGACAGTCGATCTGTCGAACCGGGGCCACGCCGGCAGCCTCGGAGACCGGCCGTCACCCCGCCTCGCAACACCGCGCCGCCCGCCCCCACCGGGCTCCGTGTGGCGCGCCTAGGAACAGGAGCGAACCCCCTTGAAGCTCTCACCTCGCCTCGTCGCGCTCTCCGGCGCGGCGGCGGCCGGCCTGATCGCCGCCGGCACGGCCGCGGCCGTGTCTCGATCTGGCTCAGGTACGGGTTGCTGACGCCGGCCTGCTCGGCGAGCTGGCGCAGCGAGATCTTCGCGTTGCGGCGCAGGTCGCGAATGAACC
>NZ_JBEXLR010000126.1:0-16795 GCF_040610095.1 Micromonospora sp. NPDC004540 | reverse complement strand
ATCCGAAGATGCGCCGCCGCAGCGTGGCCCGGTCCGGCGTCGAGTCGGTCCCGGTCGCCCATCACGGCGCGCCGCTGGCCGACTTCACGCCCGCCCCCGTGCCGGCCGGACCAGCGTCCGCGCGCGCCGGCAGCGCCGGGGCGGTCACCGGCGGGCGTCGGAGACGCGGGCGGTGTGCTGCCGCCGGCCCAGCCAGCCCCGCGGGTGGCGGCGGGGCAGGGACCGGGCGAGCCGGTCGCGGGCCGCGTCGGCCTGCAGCTCGGAGGCGTGGCTGCGGTGGATGCTGAGGAGCAGCTCTGCGTCGTTGCCGAACATCTCGGTTCTCCTGTCGTGCGGTGTCTGTCGCTGTCGACACTGACTTTCCGCGCGAAGGTGCCCCCGGGGCATGGGTGCGGCGCCTGATCTTCGGCCGCTCCCCCTCCTTACTCAGGGGCCTCAGCGGTCCCACCGGGCCGTAAGGTACTCAGCCGCGCGACGGAGGGGCGGCCACGGATCAACGGGCCGCGCGGCGACCACTAGACTCTGTGGCATGGCAAAGCCCCAGGAGAAGGTCTCGTTCGGCCAGCGGCTGAAGCAGATCGGGATGGTGTTCCAGTTCACCGCCAAGCAGGACCGGTGGTTCGCGCCGCTGACCGCGGCGGCGGTGCTGATCCCGCTCGCGCTCACCGTGGTCGCGGTGCTCCTCTGGGGTTGGATCTGGCTGCCGATCGGCATCCTGTTCGCCCTGCTCGCCGTCCTGGTCGTGCTCAACCTGCGGTCCAACAAGGCGATGATGAACGCCGCCGAGGGGCAGCCCGGCGCGGCGGCCCAGATCATGGAGAGCATGCGCGGCGACTGGCGGGTCACCCCGGCGGTCAGCTCCACCACTCAGATGGACATGGTGCACCTGGTGATCGGCCGGCCGGGCGTGATCCTGCTGGCCGAGGGCAACCCGCAGCGGGTGCGCGGCCTGCTCGGCCAGGAGAAGCGCCGGCTGGCCAAGGTGATCGGGTCGGCCCCGCTGCACGACTACGTGATCGGCCAGGGCGAGGATGAGCTGCCGATCCGCAAGCTGCGGATGACGCTGATGCGGCTGCCCCGCAGCCTCGCCCCCAAGGACGTCAACGCCCTGGACAAGCGGCTCAAGGCGCTCACCGCCCGCCCGCAGATGCCCAAGGGCGCGATCCCGAAGAACATGCGGCCGCCGCGGGGCGCGTTCCGCCAGACCCGGGGTCGCTGACCCCCGTCGTACGCGAGAAGGAGCCGGCCCGCGCGGGCCGGCTCCTTCGTCGTCGTGCGGGCCCGGGATCAGCGGCGGGCGGGGCGGGGGGCGTCGGCGACGACCGACCCGGTGAGCCGGTCGTGCAGGCCGCGCCGGTGCCCGTCCATGATCAGGGCGGGCACCACGAGGGCCAGCAGCACGCCGCGCAGCAGCGCCCGGACCAGCCCGATCCGGCCGCCATCGGCCCAGGACAGGCAGCGGATCCGCGTGACGTACATGCCGGGGGTCTGGGCGAAGAGGCCGAGGAAGAAGCCGTACTCCAGGACCAGCACCAGGACCGGGGGCCAGCCGTCGCGGACCGGGTCGGCGAAGATGTTGGCGATCAGCAGGCAGAGCAGCCAGTCGATGACCAGGGCCCCGAAGCGGCGGCCGAGGCTCGGGGGCGTGAAGGTCGGGTCCGTGGCGGGCGGCACCGGCGCGGCGGCGGTATCGGTCACAGCGGTCAGGGTAGCCAGGCGCCGGCCCGGGGCGGGGAGCGCCGCGGCGGGCCGGGACGCCGGTCACTGCCGGGTGGGCGGTTCGGCACGGAGCGGGGAACAGGACCAAAGCCATCAATCAGCGCGAGACCGGCGCGGCGGGTATCGTCCGTACGGAGAGCCGGAGGCGGCTGAGCGGCCGGAATGACGCTCCGCGAGGGACGTAACACGGCGGAAACAGAGGAGACACGGCCGGGCAACCCCACGGTCATAGCGTCGCCAGGTAGCCAGCCACCGGAGTGGACCTGCCAGGAGGACGTGTGTTCGCCAATCCCGAGGAACTCCTGCGATACCTCAAGAACGAGGACGTGAAGTTCGTCGACGTACGTTTCTGTGACCTGCCCGGCGTGATGCAGCACTTCAACCTGCCGGTCGAGTCCGTCGACGACGCGCTCTTCACCGACGGCCTCGCGTTCGACGGTTCGTCGATCCGTGGCTTCCAGGCGATCCACGAGTCGGACATGCTCCTGCTCCCGGACGTCGCGACCGCCTTCATCGACCCGTTCCGCGCGCAGAAGACCCTCGCGCTGAACTTCTTCATCCACGACCCATTCACCCGTGAGGCCTACTCCCGGGACCCGCGGAACGTGGCGAAGAAGGCCGAGGCGTTCCTCGCGGCGAGCGGCATCGCCGACACCGCCTACTTCGGCGCCGAGGCGGAGTTCTACATCTTCGACTCGATCCGCCACGAGACCTCCGCCCACCAGTCGTTCTACTACATCGACTCGATCGAGGGCGCCTGGAACTCCGGCCGGGAGGAGGAGGGCGGCAACCGCGGCTACAAGACCGCGTACAAGGGCGGCTACTTCCCGGTGCCGCCGGTCGACCACTACGCCGACCTGCGCGACAGCATCGTCCGCCGCCTGGTCGACACCGGCTTCACCGTGGAGCGTTCGCACCACGAGGTCGGCACCGCCGGCCAGTCGGAGATCAACTACAAGTTCTCCACCCTGCTGCACTCGGCCGACCAGCTCCAGCTCTTCAAGTACATCGTGAAGAACGAGGCCTGGGCGAACGGCAAGACCGCCACCTTCATGCCGAAGCCGCTGTTCGGCGACAACGGCTCCGGCATGCACACCCACCAGAGCCTCTGGCTGAACGGCGAGCCGCTGTTCTACGACGAGACCGGCTACGCCGGCCTCTCCGACAACGCCCGCTGGTACATCGGCGGCCTGCTGCACCACGCGCCGTCGCTGCTGGCCTTCACCAACCCGACGGTCAACTCCTACCGTCGCCTGGTGCCGGGCTTCGAGGCGCCGGTCAACCTGGTCTACTCGCAGCGCAACCGCTCCGCCTGCACCCGGATCCCGGTCACCGGCAACAACCCGAAGGCCAAGCGGGTCGAGTTCCGAGTGCCGGACCCGTCCAGCAACCCGTACCTCGCCTTCTCGGCGATGATGATGGCCGGCCTGGACGGCATCAAGAACAAGATCGAGCCGCCGGCTCCGATCGACAAGGACCTCTACGACCTGCCCCCGGAGGAGTGGGGCGACGTCAAGCAGGTCCCGGGCTCGCTGCCGGAGGTGCTCGACGCGCTCGAGGCCGACCACGACTACCTGCTCGACGGCGGCGTCTTCACGCCGGACCTGATCTCCACCTGGGTGTCGTGGAAGCGGGCCAACGAGGTCGACCCGGTGCGCCTGCGCCCGACCCCGCACGAGTTCGCCATGTACTTCGACTGCTGAGCTTCTCGACACGACACGCTCCACAGCACCGGCCGGGCCGGCTCCGCGACAGCGGGGCCGGCCCGGCCGGTTCGTACGCCTCTCAGCGGGCGAGCAGCGCGTCCAGCTTGGTGAAGGAGCTGCCCCAACCCTGCTCGGCGCCGGACCGCATCTCCGGCGCGAACGGGCCCTGGCGCAGCACCAGCCGGGTCCGGTCGCCGGGCTCGGCGTGGAACTCCAGCCGCAGCGTGAACCGGGTGCCGTCGGGCACGCCCGGCACGCCGTGCGCCTCCTCGTAGCCCACCAGCAGCTCGTGCTCCACCACCTCGGCAAAGGTGCCGTCGGCCGGCGAGGTCATTGCCGGGTCCTCGTCGTTGACCATGACGAAGCGCTGGTGGCCGCCGACCCGGACGTCCATGTCGACGGTGTCCCGCGGCACCGACCAGCCGACCGGGGCGAACCACTCGGCGAACTGGTCCGGGTCGGTGAACGCGCGCCAGACCAGCTCGCGCGGGGCGTCGAAGACCCGGGTCATGACGAGTTCCTGGGTCGCCTGCGTGTCGGTCATGCTGCTGTCCTCTCTCATCGGTCTTTCCGTTCGGCCTGCGCCTGGATCCGCCGGAGGTGCGCGTCGAGCCGGTCGAAGTTGGCGTCCCAGAACCGCCGGTAGCGCTCCATCCAGGCCGTCGCCTCGCGCAACGGCTCCGGGTTGAGGCTGCTGGACCGCCACTGCGCGCTCCGGCTCCGGGTGATCAGCCCGGCGTGCTCCAGCACCTTCAGGTGCCGGGAGATCGCCGGGAGGCTGATCGCGAACGGCTCGGCGAGCTCCGAGACGGTGGCGTCCCCCTCCGCGAGCCGGGCGAGGATCGCGCGGCGGGTCGGGTCGGCCAACGCCGCGAAGATGACGCTGAGTCGATCCTCGGCCACTTCTTAACCACCTCGTTAATTAACGGACGCGTTAAACATAGAGGCCGGGTTGGGCGGCGTCAACCCGTTCGGAGAATTCAGCGGATGCGGCGGACGCGCACCGCGGCCACCGTCACCACTGCCACCACCAGCGCGGTCATCAGGATCGCTCCGGGCGCCTTGGTGAACCGGGCCAGGTTGCTGCCGTCCGGCAGGGTGAGCACCGCGGCCACCGCGCAGGGCGCCACGAACCACACCGTCCGGGCCACGGCGACCGTCGCCACCGCGAGCAGCGCGAGGGGCCAGGTCGCGTACCAGGGGTGGAAGACCGGGGCGAGCAGCACGGTGGCGGCCAGCGCCAGGCCGGCCCCGGCCAGGGCCACCCGGGGCCGGGCGGCGGCCACCCGGGCCGCCCGCTGCCGGGCGTCGCCCAGCCGGCGCAGCGCCGTCCAGGCCCGCCACCAGAGCACCACCAGCAGCACCGCGAGCCCGGCCAGCGCGACGGCCCGGACCACCGGCACGGCCTCCGGCTCCCGCCCGGCCAGGGCGCCCGCGTAGTCGACCACGAGGCCCACCGCGGTCGGCGGCGAGGTCCACTGCTCCGAGTCGCCGCTGCGGGCCAGGCCGCGCACCCAGCCCAGGCCGAGCCCCGTGGCCAGGCTGGTGACCACCAGCGTGGCCAGCACTCCCCCGGCCAGCCAGCCGCCTTCGCGCAGCAGCGCTCGCCACGTGTAGCCGCCCGGCACCGCGGCCAGCGCCGCGAACGGGAGCACCACGACGGCGACCGCCTTCACCGCCACCGCCAGCCCGAGCAGCACCCCGGCCACGACCAGCGCCCGTGGCCGGCCGGGCCGGCGGACCAGCACCAGCAGGCCGGACAGCAGCAGCCCGAGGCCGACCGCGTCGTTGTGCGCGCCGGCCACCAGGTGCACCCCGACCAGCGGGCAGGCCAGCGCCAGCCAGGCCGCCCGCCGGGTCGGCACCCCGGCGGCCCGGGCCAGCCCGGGCAGGCAGAGCGCGGCCAGCAGCACCCCGGCCACGGCCACCACCCGCAGCAGCGCGATCGCGCCGACCAGGCCGCCGCCGAGCAGCACGGCCAGGCCGGCGAGCAGCACGAAGAACGGCCCGTACGGCGCCGGGGTGTCCCGCCAGATCGGCGACACGCTCTCCGCCCACGGGCAGCCGGCGGCCACCACCCCGACCCGGTACGGATCCGTCCCGTGCGTCCAGGACCAGCCCTGACAGGCGTACGAGTAGACGTCCCGGCTGCCCAGCGGCGGCGCGGCCAGCAGCGGCAGCAGCCAGAGCCCGGCGGTCAGGTAGGCCCACCGGCCCGACGGGGCGCCCCAGCGCAGCGACCACCAGGCCCCGACCAGCAGCGCCGTGCCGACCAGCCAGCAGCCGAGCACCGCCGGCCCGTGCGGGGCCCGCCAGGCGTCGCCGAGGCTGGTCACGGCGGGGGTGTCGGGCAGCGCGCCGCCGAGCCAGCCGGCGACGGTCAGCAGCACCGCGCCGGCGAGTCCGGCGTACCGGGCGAGCGCGGCGGCCACCGGCCGGACCGGTCCGTCGGGCACCGCGCCGGGCTCGCTCACCGGCACCTCTCCTCAGTCGGCTCCTCGCTCGGCGGGGACCGGCCGGCGGGCCGCCCGAGCCGAACGTACCAACCGGACCACCACCACGATCACCAACAGCGTCATCAGGGGCGCGCCCGGCATCTTGGTCCACCGGGGCAGGCCGGTGCCGTCGGCCAGCACGAGGAACGACGACACCAGCGCGACCAGCGAGAACCAGCCGGTCCGCCGGGCGGTGGCGGCCAGCACGACGAGCGGCCAGGTCCAGTACCAGGGATGGAACAGCGGCGAGAGCGCGACCGTCGCGGCCAGCGCCAGGCCGGCGTGCCAGAACGGGTCCCCGCGGCGCAGCGCCCGGAACCAGAGCCAGACCAGCACCGCCAACAGCACCACCACGGCGATCCCGCGGGTGACCGGCAGCGCGTCGATGTGCGCGCCGAAGAGCGCCGCGACGTAGCCGGCCGTCTGCCCGACCGCGGTGGGCGGCGAGGTCCAGGCCACCACCAGCCCACCCTGTTCCAGGCCGCTGATGAAGCCGAAGTTGAGGCCCGCGGCGAGGGTCACGGCGACCACGGTGGCCACCGCCGCGCCGACCACCCACGCGCCGTCGCGGACCAGCGCCCGGATCCGGTACGGCCCGACGATCGCGGCCAGGGCGGCGAACGGCACCACGACCAGCGCGGTGACCTTGACGGCCCCGGCCAGGCCGAGAAGCAGCCCACCGGCGAGCAGCGGCAGCGGCCGGCCCGGCCGGGCCGCCACGACGGCCAGCCCGGCGGTGAGCAGCCCCACCATGAGCGCGTCGTTGTGTGCCCCGGAGGCCAGGTGCACGGGGACCAGCGGGCAGGCCAGCGCCAGCCAGAGCGCCCGCTGCGGCGGCACCCCGCAGCGGCGGGCCAGCACCGGCAGCGCCCACGCGGTCAGCGCCAGCCCGGCCACGGCGAGCAGCCGGAACAGCGCCACGCTCCCGGCCAGCGAGCCGGCGACCGAGACGACCGCCCCGGAGAGCACCACGAAGAGCGGTCCGTACGGCGCCGGGGTGTCCCGCCAGATGTAGGAGATGGTGTCCAGCCAGGGGCAGGGCAGCGCGGACACGCCCTGCTCGTAGGGGTTGATCCCGGCGGAGTAGCTGGCACCCTGGCAGGCGTAGGCGTAGGCGTCCCGGCTGCCCAGCGGCGGGGTGAACAGCATCGGCAGCAGCCAGAGCGCGACCGTGACGAGCACCCAGCGGGTCGACGGCGCCCGGTCGCGCAGCGACCACCAGGCCCAGGCCAGCAGGGCGGTGCCGACCAGCCAGAGACCGATGACCAGGGGCCCGTTCGGGCCCTGCCAGATGCTGACCGGGGTGGGGCGCAGGTCTCCGTGCGGCAGCGCGCCGCCGAGGTGGGCGGCCACGGCGAGCAGCACCGAGCCCGCCAGGCCGATCCAGCGCGAGAGGTGGTGAGGCACGCCGGACATGCTGCCAGTACGGTGGGTCGCGATCAGGAGGTGGGCATGCGGGGCGGTCGGGTGGTGGCGGTGTCCGCCGCGTCCGCGCTGGTCCTCGCCGTGCTGTATCTCACCCTGCCGGCCACCGGCTCGGACCTGTCCGCCCAGGTGGCCCGGGCCGGCTTCTTCGCCGAACACGGGCCCGCCCTGGTCGACCTGCGCTGGTACGGCGGGGTCCACCCGTGGGGCTACAGCCTCGTCTCGCCGCCGCTGATGGCCCTGCTCGGGGTCCGGCCCACCGGCGCGCTCACCCTGCTCGCCTCGGCCACCGCGTTCGCCGCCCTGCTGGTGCGTACCCGAGTGCCCCGGCCGCTGCTCGGCAGCCTGCTCGGGGTGCTCACCATCGCCGGCAACCTGGTCTCCGGCCGGGTGACGTACGCCCTCGGGGTCGCCTTCGGCCTGGCCGCGCTGCTCGCCCTGACCCTGCCGGCGCCAGCCGGCCGCGCCCGGTGGTCGCGCGCGCTGCTCGCCGGCCTGGCCGCCCTGCTCGCCTCGGCCGCCAGCCCGGTGGCCGGGCTCTTCGTCGGCCTGGCCGGCGTCGCGCTGCTGCTCACCCGCCGGTACGCCGACGGCCTGCTGCTCGCCGTGCCCGCCGCCGCGCCCCTCGCGGTGACCGGGCTGCTTTTCGGCGAGGGCGGCTGGATGAACATCAGCCGTGCCGACGCCCTCCACGCCGTGGTGACCAGCCTGCTGGTGGCGGCGCTGGTGGCCTACCGACCGGTGCGGGCTGGTGCCCTGCTCTCGGCGGCCGGGGTGCTGGCTGCGGCGCTGCTGCACACCCCGGTCGGCCTGAACGCCACCCGACTGGTGGTGATGTTCGCGCTGCCCGTGCTGGCCGCCACCGCGACGCTCCCCCGCCGGCTGACCGACCGCCTGCCGAGCCGCGCGGTGATCCCATCGGCGGTGCGGCGGCGGGTGGCCGGGGCGGTGGCGCTGGCCGCCGTGCTGGCGGCGGTCTGCTGGTGGCAGCCGCCGCTGGTCACCGCCGACCTGCAGAGCGCCGACGACCCCACCGCCGATCCGGCGTACTTCGCGCCGCTGCGCGCGGAGCTGGACCGGCGCGGGCTCACCGGGCGGGTGGAGGTGCCGCCGACCCGCAACTACTGGGAGGCCGCCCACCTCGGTGCGGTGCCGCTGGCGCGGGGCTGGCTGCGCCAGGCCGACATCGCCCGCAACCCGCTCTTCTTCACCACCGTTCCCGGCGCGTCCGGCACCGGCGTCCCGCTGACCGCGGACACCTACCGCGCCTGGCTTGCCGAGAACGCGGTCCAGTACGTAGCCGTGCCCGACGTCGAGCTGTCCTGGGTGGGGCGGCCCGAGGCCGACCTGGTCCGGGCCGGCCTGCCCTACCTCACCGAGGTGTGGTCGGACCGGCACTGGCGGCTCTACGCGGTCGCCGACCCGACCCCGCTGGTCGGCGCGCCCGGCGAACTGGTCCGCCAGGACGGCGCCACGGTGACCTTCCGCGCCCCCGGTCCCGGCCCGGTGCCGGTGCGGGTCCGCCACGACCGCTGGCTGTCCGTCACCGGCGGCGCCACCGTCGCTCCGGCCGGCGAGTGGACGACCGTGACCGTCCCGCGCGCCGGCACCTACACCCTCGGCGGCTGACCCGGGCTGGTCTCGGGAGCCGCTAGGAACTTGATGACGTGAACGACTCACCCGGCGCGGCCCGGCCCGGCCCCGCCCGGCTCGGCACGGGTGATCCATCTGCGTCATCAAGTTCGTAGGCGCCGACGAGGAAGCTGACGAGCCGGCGGGCACCGGAGAGCACCTTTCGAGCTGATGTCGTCGACGACTCACCGCTGCCAAGTTGTCCTGGCCCGCGAGCGGGACGTCCGCGGGCCGGCCACGCCGCCTGGCATGCCCGGGCGTTACGGCCGAGTCGCTGGAGACATCAGCTCGAAAGGCCCGCGCGAGCACAGGCGCTCCGCGCACGCCGACCGCCCGGCGGGGCAGCGGCACAGGAAGGGGGACCGCCCAGGTTGCCCACGCCGAGCACGACGTGCAACGGCCCAGGAACGGCGACAAGCCGGGTTGGGCACGCCGAGGACGACGTGCGGCCGCCCAGGAGCGGCGGCAGGACAGGTCGCGCGGGCCGAACGTTGACAGGTTAGGCCGGGGCGTCGAGCACCCGCTCCATGGCGGCCCGGGAGCGGCGGCCGGCACGCAGGTACTCGTCCAGGAACTCGCCCGGATCGTCCCCGCCGAGCAGCCGCACCACGCCGGCCAGCTCCACCCCGTGTCGGGGCAGCTGATCACCGGCCCGGCCGCGGACCAGCATCAGCGCGTTGCGGACCTGGGCGGCGAGCGTCCACCCGGCCGCCATCTCGGCCGCGTCCTCGGGATCCACCAGGCCGGCGTCGCGGGCCGCGGCGAGGGCGTCGAGGGTCCGCGTGCCGCGCAGGGCGGGCAGCCGGCCGGCGTGCCGGAGCTGGAGCAGCTGCACGGCCCACTCCACGTCGGCGAGCCCGCCCCGCCCCAGCTTGGTGTGGGTGGCCGGGTCGGCGCCCCGGGGCAGCCGCTCGGTCTCCACCCGGGCCTTGATCCGGCGGATCTCCACCACCTGCTCGCGGGTCAGCCCGCCGGCCGGGTACCGCACCGGGTCGATCATCGCCTCGAACTCGGCGCCCAGGTCGGCGTCGCCGCAGACGAAACGGGCCCGCAGCAGCGCCTGCGCCTCCCAGACCTTGGACCAGCGGGCGTAGTACTGGGCGTACGCGGCGAGGCTGCGCACCAGCGGGCCCTGCCGGCCCTCGGGGCGCAGGTCGGCGTCGACCCCGAGCGGCGGGTCGGGGGCCGGCGCGGAGAGCAGCCGGCGCAGCTCCTCGGCGATGGCGTGGGCGGCGGCACCGGCGGCCCGCTCGTCCGCGCCCGGCGGCGGGTCGTAGACGAAGAGCACGTCGGCGTCGGAGAGGTAGTTCGACTCGCACCCGCCGAGCCGGCCCATGCCGATCACCGCGAAGCGCAGGCCGGGCGGCCCGGGCTGGGCGGCCCGGGCGGTGCGCAGCGCGGCGGCCAGAGTGGCGTCGGCGACGTCGGAGAGGGCGGCGCCGACCGCGCTCACGTCCGCCAGGGTCGGCACGCGGCCGCCGCCGGCCGCTGTCCGTGGGGTGAGGGGGGCGAGTGCCCCGGCCCGGCTGAGCACGTCGGCGCAGGCGAGCCGGACCAGCTCGCGGCGGCGCAGCGCGCGGACGGCGCGGGTGGCCTCGACCGGGTCGTCGTGTCGGGCCGCCGCGGCGGTGAAGCCCTCGCCGAGCACCTCGCGCGGGCGCGGGGTCAGCTCGGTGTCCTCGGCCAGCAGGCGCAGCGCCTCCGGCTCGCGGGCCAGCAGGTCGGCGGCGTACCGGGAGGAGGAGAGCACCCGGGCCAGCCGGCGGGCCACCGGGCCGGAGTCGCGCAGCAGCCGCAGGTACCACGGGGTGCTGCCGAGCTTGTCGGAGACCTGCCGGTAGTTGAGCAGCCCCCGGTCCGGCTCGGGCGCGTCGGCGAACTCGCTGAGCAGCACCGGCAGCAGGGTGCGCTGGATGGCGGCGGTGCGGCTCACCCCGCCGGTGAGCGCCTGGAGGTGGCGCAGCGCCCCGGCCGGGTCGGCGAAACCGAGGATCTCCAGCCGGTGTCGGGCCGCCTCGGGAGTGAGCCGCAGCCCCTCCGCCGGTACCCGGGCCACCGACTCCAGCAGCGGCCGGTAGAGCAGCTTGGCGTGCAGCCGGCGTACCTCGGTGGCGTGGGTGACCCACTCGGCGCGGAACTCCTCGACGGCGCTGCGGCCCGGGGTGGCCGCGTAGCCGAGCGCGGCGGCCAGCCAGCGCAGCGCGGCCGGCTCGGTCGGCACAGTGTGGGTGCGGCGCAGCCCCTGAAGCTGGAGGCGGTGCTCGACGCCGCGCAGGAAGCGGTAGCCGCGCAGCAGCGCCTCCCCGTCGGCGCGGCCGACGTAGCCGCCGGCGACCAGGGCGCGCAGCGCGGGGATGGTGCCCGGCGGCCGCAGCGACTCGTCGCCCCGGCCGTGCACGAGCTGGAGCAGCTGGACGGCGAACTCGATGTCGCGCAGCCCGCCCGGGCCGCGCTTGATCTCGCGTTCCAGCTCCTTCGGCGGGATGTTGTCGATGATCTTCCGGCGCATCGCCCGGACGTCCTCGACCGCCTCCGGCCGCTCGGCGGCGGTCCAGACCAGCGGTGCGAGCGCGTCGATCCACTCCCGGGCGAGCGCCAGGTCGCCCGCCGCGGGCCGGGCCTTGAGCAGCGCCTGGAACTCCCAGGTGCGGGCCCAGCGGCGGTAGTAGGCCAGGTGGCTGGCGAGGGTGCGGACCAGCGGCCCGCGGTTGCCCTCGGGCCGCAGCGCGGCGTCGACCGGCCAGGCGACCAGCCCACAGACGTGGATCAACCGGGTGGCCACCTGGGTCGCGGCGCCCAGGTCCTCGTCGCCGGCGGCGACGAAGATGACGTCCACGTCGGAGACGTAGTTGAGCTCGTCGCCGCCGCACTTGCCCATCGCCACCACGGCCAGCCGGGGCCGGGGCGCGCCCTCCGGCAGCTCGTCGACGGCGATGTCGTAGGCGGCGGCCAGGGTGGCGTCGGCGAGCCCGGAGAGCGCCGCCATGGTCTGCTCCAGGCCGCGCCCGCCGGTCAGATCGGCCGCCGCGATCCGCAGCAGCGCCAACCGGTACGCCTGCCGCAGCAACGGGATCGGCCCGGTGGCGGCGGTCAGCCGGGCGGCGGCGGCCAGGTCGAGCCGGCCGTCGGCGCGGGGCGCCAGCCCGTCCGGCTCGGTGGCCAGCACGACCCACTGCTGGGGGTTGGCCACCAGGTGGTCGCCGAGCGCCGAGGAGGCGCCGAGGACCGCGACCAGGCGGCGGCGCAGCCCCGGGTCGGCGGCGAGCGCGTCCAGCACCGCCGGCTTCTCACCGTCCCGCCGTTCCGCCTCGACGAGGCGGTGCAGCTGGCGCAGCGCCAGGTCGGGGTCCGCGGCCCGGGACAGCGCGGCGAGCAGCTCGCCGGCCGCCTCGTCGGTGGGTTCCTGCTCCTCGGTGCGCCACAACCCGAGCCCGTCCGGACCGAGCAGGTCGGCGGCGCGCGCCCCGCCGTCGGCCTCGGCGAAGCCGTAGCGGGCCAGCCGCCCCCGGGTCGGTCGGGTCATCTCAGTGCCCGAGCAGCGGCAGGCTGGGGCGGGTGGTGGCGTCGTCCAGCTCGCCCAGGGCGAGGGCGGCGAACCGGATGGCGAACGGCTGCCAGACCTCCTCCACGTCGGCCATCACCCGGTCGCAGGCGGCTACCACCAGCTCCGGGTCGTAGCCCAAGTCGGCCAGCAGCTCGGAGTCGCGGGCCCAGTCGGCGATCATCGCCGTGTCGCACTCGATGTGGAACTGGAGCCCCCAGGCCCGGTCGCCGAGGCGGAACGCCTGGTGCGGGTAGCGGGTCGACGCGGCCAGCAGCGTGGCCCCGCGCGGCAGCTCGGTGATCTCGTCGGAGTGCCACTGGAGCACATCGGGCATCAGCGGCACGTAGCGGAAGAGCGGGTCGGTGTCGGCGGCGTCCCGTTTGCCCACCACCGCGGGCCCGACCTCGGGCCCGGACGGGCTGCGCTCGACCTGCCCGGCGTGGGCGGTGGCGAGCAGCTGCCCGCCGAGGCAGACCCCGAGGGTGGGGATCCGCTGCCGGACCGCCTTGCGCAGCAGCCCCTCCAGCGCCGGGAACCAGGGCGCGCCGGGGCTCCCGTCGGCCAGCGGGTAGGCCTGCTGCTCGCCGCCGAGCACCACGAGCGCGACGTAGCCGTCGAGGTCGGCCGGGAGCTCGTCGCCGGCATGCGGGCGCAGGACCCACAGGTCCAGGCCCCCCTCGGTGAGCCACTCCCCCAGGCGGCGGAGGTCGTCGGTCGGGTCGTTCTCGATCACCAGCGCGGTCGCCACGACGTCGAGGCTATCCGGTGCGCCCGACGACGGCCGGTCCGGCTCGGCCGCACTAGGCTCCCGTCGTGCCCACCGACGACTGCCTGCGCCCACCGGTCCTGCGCCCCGGCGACCAGGTGATGCTGGTCTCGCCCTCCGGGCCGACCCGCCCGGAGCGGGTGGCCCGCGGCATCGAACTGCTCACCGGCTGGGGGCTGCGCCCGGTGCCCGCGCCGCACGCGTACGCCCGCCAGGGCTACCTGGCCGGCGCCGACGAGCTGCGGGCCGCCGACCTGAACACCGCGTTCGCCGACCCGGAGATCCGCGGGGTGATCTGCACCCGGGGCGGCTACGGCGTGCAGCGGGTGGTGGACCTGATCGACATGGCGGCGGTCCGCCGGGACCCGAAGGTGGTGGCCGGCTTCTCCGACATCACCGCGCTCCAGTTCGCGCTCTGGCGGGGCGCCCGGCTGGCCGGCGTGCACGGCCCCGGCGCGGCGTGGCGCGACGACCGCACCCCGCCCCGCTCGGCGGAGTCGCTGCACGCCGCGCTGATGACCACCGAGCCGGTGACCGTCGAGGCGGTGAAGGAGGAGGAGACGTACCCGGTCCGGGTGTCCGGGCGGGCCGAGGGGCGGCTGCTCGGCGGCAACCTGTGCCTGATCACCGCATCGATCGGCACCCCGGACATGCCCGACCTGACGGGAGCAGTGCTGCTGGTCGAGGAGGTGCAGGAGCCGCCGTACAAGGTCGACCGGATGCTCACCCACCTGCGCCGCTGCGGCGCCCTGGACGGGATCGCCGGGGTTGCGGTGGGCCAGTTCACCGAGTGCGCCGACGGCTGGGACACCACGATCACGGACGTGCTCACCGAGCGCCTCGGCGACCTGGGCGTCCCCGTCCTCGGCGGCCTCCCCATCGGCCACGGCCCCGACCAGCTGACCGTCCCGGTAGGCACCCCCGCCGTCCTCGACGCCACCACCGGCACCCTGACGGTCACCCCCGCCGTCCACTGACCCCCGGGCTCCCGCGTCGATCATGAGGTTGGCGGCAGTTTGAAGATCCACGACTGCCGCCAACCTCATGATCACCGGGCTAGAGAGTGAGGTGGGCGACGGCGCCGGTCTCCAGGGCGATCCAGACCGTGCCGTCGGGGGTCACCGTCAGGCCGTGGGGTTCCGAGGCGGGGGTGGGCAGGTCGTGGCCGCTGATGTGGCCGGCCTGGTCGATGTGGCCGACGCGGTTGGCGGCCCACTCGGTGAACCAGCAGCCGCCGGCCGGGTCGGCGACGATGGCGTGCGGGCGGGCGGTGCGGTCGGGCAGCGGGAACTCGTCGATCCGGCCGTCCGGGGTGATCCGGCCGAGCTGGCCGGCGGCGATCTCGACGAACCAGAGGGCACCGTCGCCGCCCAGCGTGATGCCGACCGGTCCCGCGGCCTCCGTCGGCAGGGGGTGCAGGGTCACCTGACCGTCCAGGGCGACCCGGGCGATCGCGTTCGCCTGGTTGAGGGTGAGCCAGAGCGCGCCGTCCGGCCCGGCGGCCAGCATCGACGGGAAGCCCTTCGCCGCCGGCACCGGGAAGGTGGTGACCGTCCCGTCGACGGTGACCCGGCCGACCGTGTCGTCGCCCATCCCGGCGTACCAGAGGGCGTCGTCCGGGCCGACGGCGAGGCCGCACGGCGCGGTCCCCGGCGGGAGCGCGACGGAGCTGGTCGTCCCGTCGACGGTGATCCGGCCCAGCCGGTGGTCGCCGGAGCGGGTGTACCAGAGCGCGCCGTCCGGGCCGGTCGTGATGATCAGTGGCCGGCTCTCCGCCGGGTCCGCGAGGTAGGTGCGCACCTCGGCGTCCGGCCCGACCCGGGCGACGCCGCCCGTCCCGGCCAGCGTCAGCCAGAGCGCGCCGTCCGGGCCGGCGGTGATCCCGTACGGCCCCGAGCCTGGTTCGGACAGCTCGATCTCGCGGATGGAGGGGTTCGTCATGCGGCTTCGCCTTCCGTCGGTGACCGGCCCACCCTCACGGCCGCCACCGGCCGTCGCAACTCGTTTGTCCCGGTTCACCGGCCCGATTGCCAGCGCGCTGACAGGTTCGCCACGGGTTGCACCCAGCTACGCCGGTCACTGTCGGTGACGTCATCGCACCACCACCGAACAGGAGAATCGCATGATCCGCAGGATGTCGAGGAAGCACCTGCTGGCCGGCCTGGCCGCCGCCGGCGTGCTCGGCGTCGGGATCGCCGCCCCGACGGTGGCGCTCGCCGACGACAAGAGCCCGAGCCCGGCACCGAGCGCCAGCACGAGCACCGACCAGGGCACCGATCGACAGCAGCAACGGGCCGACCGGCAGGCCGAATTCGCCGAGTCGCTCGCCAAGGAACTGGGCGTCTCGACCGACAAGGTCACCGCGGCGCTGGAGAAGCTGCGCGAGCAGCGCCAGGCCGACCGGCCCGAGCGGCCGTCGACCGAGGACCGGCAGGCCGCGCTGAAGGACCGGCTGGACCAGGCCGTCAAGGACGGCAAGCTCACCCAGGAGCAGGCCGACGCGGTGCTGAAGGCCGCCGAATCCGGCGTCTTCCCGGGCCCGGGTCGTCACGGCCACCGCGGCTGGTCCGACCGGTCCGGCAACTGACCCGGGTGGCCCCGCCGACTCCGCACCGGCCGCACCTCCCTCCCGGCCGGCTTCCGGTCTCCGGCGGGGCCACCCACTGACGCGATGCTTCGGGTGCGTCTGTTGTCGTCGTGGCGACAACAGACGCACCCGAACGCTCATCCGCCGGCGGGCGGGGTGAAGACGCCGATGTGGTTGCCCGACGGGTCGAGCAGGTGGGCGAAGGTCAGGCCGCTCGGCGTGGTCCGCAGTGGCACCAGCACCTTCCCCCCGGCCGCCTCGCCCCGCCGGCAGGTCTCCGCAACGTCGGTGACCTCCGCGTAGAAGATCGCGTAGTTCGGCGAGGTCCCGTCGGTGGCCCGGATCGCGCCCCCGATCCCCCGTTCCCCGCCGGCGGCCGTCTGCCGGTACGACGCCCCCGGGCCGCCCTGCTCCTCGAAGGTCCAGCCGAACAGGTCGGCGTAGAAGCGCTCGACCTCCTCGGGACGGTCGGAGCCGATCTCGAACCAGGTCACGGGCGTGCTGGACATGCTTCCTCCTGCGGTTCGCGCCGGCCGGGTGGCCGGCGTCGTCAGGAGTCAGCCTCGGCGACCTCCGCGACACCGTCCTGTCGGTGTTTCCTGGAAAATCAGACCAGGCTCAGTGGACGGACCCGCCCGGCGGGGATGTCGAGCTCTTCGGGGCGCAGCTCGCGGGTCACCGGCTCGGCCAGCGGACGCACCGAGACGATCCGGTCGGTGCGGAAGCAGCGCAGCCCGTCGCGCAGCCGGCACCAGGCCACCAGGTACCAGTGCGTCGGGTTGCCCAGGTAGGCCAGCGGCTCCACGTCCCGCGCGGACACCGCGCCGGCGCGGTCGGCGTATCGCAGGCGGAGCACGCGGCGGCAGCGTCGAGGTGGCGATCGTGTCGAGGTCGCCGACCACCATCACCCGCCACGGCGTC
>NZ_JBEXLR010000125.1:0-17087 GCF_040610095.1 Micromonospora sp. NPDC004540 | reverse complement strand
ACGGTGGTCGCGGCGAGGCCGGCGGCGGTCAGCACGGTGTTACGCAGCAGATCGGTACGCATGATGAGTGCCTCTCTGTCGGGGGTGAGCAGCACACGCAAAAGGGGGGCGCGGGTGCCGCTGAGAAAGTCTTCGGAGGGTGCCCGGCGATCAAAGGGGGTGACCTGCTCGGGCGGTCCGGGGGTGTAACTGTCGGCGGCGGGGGGTGATTCCCTCGGCCTGATCCGACGTCCTGGGGAGATGTAACGACCGGCGCCGCGGGATGATTCGGCTCACCGGCGTGGACCGATGGTGCACGGTCCGGGGGATGTAACGACCGGCGGGGGCCGGTCATTCCGACCGGGGCTCCCTCACCGCGGGGGGCGGGGTGCTGCGCGGTCTGCCATGTACAACGACCCCGGCCCCGGCATGATTCCGCCCCGACGGTGGCGCCGACCACCCCACACCACCCCCCGAAACCGGACAGGCATGCCCGCAACCCGCCACCGCGAACCGGACACCCACCCCACGTCACGCAGCCGGGCGCCAACTTCCGCCCGGCCCAAGCCTGCCTCCATAACCGGGCGGCCGCCGGTGCGCATGCCCGGTCCCCTCCAACGCGACACGTCGAGTGGAACGCCGTGGATGTCTCCGGGGTCGGGATACCTCCATGGAGTTCCACCGACGGCACCGGCCGGGCGAGTGTCCGTTTCCTGCGGGTCCCCGGGCGGGCGCGGCACGGGCGGCCTCCGGGTGCTGTCCGGCCGCGTGATGACCCGGCGCCCAGCGGGCAGGGGCTGCGGGAGTACGTGGCCGCCCGGGCGGTGGCCCGGCGCGACCTGAGCACAGCACCTCGTTCGTCACGCGCGGCACCCCAGTCACATCGCCTGGTCGGAAGATCGACTCCGGCTCGGCGAGGTGAGGGCGTCCGGGCTGCCTGATGCCGCCACGGCGGCACTCCTGGCGGTGGAACGGCGGCGCGGATCGGGGCCGCCGCCGAACTCAACGCCGATCCACCGCTTGCGGAGACGTCATGCCCGCGACCGATGGGTGATCTGCGCCGGCCTGCCGAGTCACACCCTCGCCGACGACCAAGCGCACTGCATTCGACGCCCCGGGCCCACACCTGACATCACGCACCCCGCGCCCGGGAGCTATCAACTGCGATCTTGGCGAGTCCGTCCGCAGCGAACGGAAACTCGCCAACGTCCGCGCCGGGGGTGCTTCTGGGACCGGCGCGGCCGGGCCGCGCACCGCTGAGCGAGGGGCAGGGACCAGCCGGGGAAAGTCCGGCCGCGGTTGGTGGGAAGCGGACGAGCGGCAGCATCCGTGCGGGGATCGAGGGAGGCGTCGGAACCGCGCGGGTGGAACGTCATGAAGGTCATAAATGCACGGAGACGTCCATGGCGTTCCATCCACACGGCCGAAGGCCGGGGTCAGGGGGTGGTGAGGAGGGTGAGGAGGGCGTCGCGGGCGGTGCGGACGGCGGCGCGGGACTCCTCGGTGTGGTCCAGGGCGTCGAAGCCGTGCCGGCCGTCCGGTACCGCCACGATCCGCACCGGCGTCCCCCGACGCGCCGCTGCGGCGGTGAACGCATCGCGGGTCGCGGCGACCTCCGGGCGCTCCCGTTCGGGCAGCGTGAAGACGAGCGGCGGCAGGTCGCCGGCCCGGCCGAGCGCGTCGAGCGGCCGGAAGCGCGGGTCGATCGGCGGCCAACCGGGCAGGGGTGCGAGCAGTGGGTACGTCGCGGCGAGGCCGCGCAGCCATGGGGGTGGGTCGCGCAGCCAGTCGGCCAGCAGCAGGCCGCTGCCGGAGAAGAACCAGAGCGCCAGCCGGTCCGGGTCGACGCGGGGGTCGGCGCGGAGCAGGTCGGCCGCGCCGGCGACCTGTGCGGCGGCGGCCGGCAGGTCGTCGGGGCTGCGCAGGTGAAGTTGAGGCACCGCAGCGAGCACGCCCTGCTCGGCGAGGAGCGCGCCGTAGCCCTGGTAGAGCAGCCATTCGCGCGGGTCCGGCGCGCCGGGCGGCAGTGGGACGCCGTGCACCACGACGACCGCGGGCCGCGGGCCCTCGTCCGCCGGCAGGTAGAGGTCCACGTCGCCGTGCCGCTCGACCGGGGCCGGCGGCGGGTCGAGAACAAACTGTGTCTCCCAGAAACTGTTTTGCATGTGGCTCATCGTAGGCGAGGTCGGGTGGCCTCCGCTGCCCCATCAGGGCCTCCACAGTGGGCGTGCCACCATGTCGGGCATGGAGATCTGGCACAACCCGTCCTGCTCGAAGTGCGCCACGGCCCGGGCCTCGCTGGACGAGGCGCGGGTGCCCTACCGGCTGCGGGCCTACCTGGCGGAGCCGCCGAGCGCGGAGGAGTTGACCGAGGTGCTGCGCCGGCTGGACGCCCGGGCCTGGGACATCTGCCGCACCGGCGAGCCGGCCGCGACCGCGCTGGGCATGGCGGACTGGCCCCGCGACGACGCCACGGAGCCGCGCTGGGTCGCCGCGATGGTCGCGCACCCCGAGCTCATCCAGCGCCCGATCCTGCTGCTGGACGACGGCAGCGCGCTGGTCGGTCGTACCCCTGAGGCCTTGGACGAGGCGGTGCGCCGCGCCGAAGGGTGAGCCCCGCGGTGCTTCAGGAGGACCGGTCGCCGGCCTTCGCGTGCCGCTCGCGCAGCCGGTCCCGGATCTCCTCCGGGGTGTACGCCCGGCGCCGCCGCTCCGCCCGCGCCACGACCACGCCGGTCGCCGCGACGCCGGCCAGGCCGGCCAGCCCGAGCAGCTTCCACCACCGCATCCGTTGCCGCTTCGGCATAGGGTAGTCCTCCATGAGCATCAGCCTGGACGAGGCGGTGGAGCTGACCCGCACCGGCGACCTGTGGGTCTTCCGCGGGCGCAGCGTGCCGGACCGCGCCATCCAGCTCACCACGAACAGCCCAGTGAACCACGTGGGCATGGCGGTGGTGCTCGACGACATGCCGCCGCTGATGTGGCACGCCGAACTGGGCCGCTCGCTGCCGGACATGTGGACCGGCACCCACCAGCGCGGCGTGCAACTGCACGACCTGCGGGACGCGGTCTGCGTCTGGGCCAACCGGTACGGCCAGCGGGCCTGGCTGCGCCAGCTCGAACCGTCGGCGGACACCGCCATGGAGGAGGCGGTGCTGCGGACCGTGGCGCGCCTCGACGGCACCCCGTTCCCGTCCACCGCGCAGCTCGCCTGGCGCTGGGCCCGCGGCCGGGTGCCGAACCTGCGCCGCGGCCGACCCTCCATCGCCGACGGTGGCGGTGTGCCGGTCCGCGACCGGGCGCTGGAGACCGCGTACTGCGCGGAGGTGGTGGCCGTGACCTACGAGGCGATGGGGCTGCTGCCCGCCGGTCGCCGGCCCAACTGGTACGACCCGGGTCGGTTCTGGAGCGGCGACGACCTCGACCTCACGGGCGGCGCCCAGCTCGGGGCGGAGATCGAGGTACGCATCCCGCCCCGCTGACCAGGTTTGCCGGACCCGCCGTCCGGTAATGGAGAGCGGCGTGACGGCTTCCACGGACCTCGACACGCTCACCGACTTCTTCGACCGGTACGGCGTGGCGCTGACCACCGCCGACGTGCCCGCCATCGCCGGCTGCTACGCGCTGCCGGGGCTGGTGGTCGCCGACACCTACAGCTTCTCGTTCACCTCGCCGGCGGCCGTGGCGCTCAGCTTCGTCGGCGCGGCCCCCGACTACCAGGAGCGGGAACTGGTCGCGGCCAACGCGCAGATCGAGGACGTGCAGCGGGTCTCCGCGCTGCTCACCGAGGTGGCGGTGCGCTGGGAGTTCCTGGACAGCCATGGCCGGGCGGTGCCCGGGGAGCGCTACCGCTACCTGCTGCGGGCCACCGACAACGGCCCAGCCATCTGCACCGTCATCCGCACCGCCTGACCGACGGCTCAGCGGACCAGGGCCTGCCGCTCCCGCTGCCGGGGCAGCGCGTCGAGCAGCGCGCCGCCGGCCACGTCGGCCACGTCGGTCACGAAGGCGTCGACGGTCTCCCGGGTGACGCCGGGCATGCAGATCAGGTGGCTGCGACCGGCGCCGCTGGCCAGCACCCACTTCGCCGTCACTGCCGGGGGCGGGGTGGGGAAGACCACGGTGAAGGCGTGCTCGTGCCGCCAGGCCGGCCAGCCCACCTCGTTGAGCCGCTCCACCGCGTACGCGGCCAGGTCGCGGGCCCGCTCGGCGCGCTGGCGCAGGCCGTCGTGGCCGAGGCTGCGGATCGCGTACCAGAGCAGCAGCGCCGGGTGGCCGCTGCGCGAGCCGCTGATCGTGGTGTCCACCGTGCCGGTGTAGTTGGGGGACCGGGCGAGCTGCTGCTGGAGGGTGCGGCGGGTCAGCACCACCCCGCACGGCACCGGGGTGCCGAGGAACTTGTAACCGGAGATGGAGATGCTGTCCACGGTGGCGTCCAGCCGCAGCGTGGCCCGCCCGTCGGCCAGCGCCAGCGGGACGCCGGCCAGCGCGCCGTCGACGTGCAGGTGGTGGCGGACCGGCGTGCGGGCGAGCAGGCACCGGATCCGCGGCACGTCGTCGGCCGCCTCGGTCATCGTGGTGCCGCAGGTGGCCACCACGATGGCGGGCCGGTCCCGGTGCCGGTCGACCAGCCGGGCCAGGTCGTCGTAGTCCATCTCGCCGCGCTCGTCGGTGCGGACCACCACCGAGTCCAGCCCGAGGATGTCGACGCACTTGGGCAGCGAGTAGTGGGCGTCGGCGGAGTGGTAGACCAGCGCCCTGGGGAACCGGGCCCGGGCCAGGTAGAGGGCGTAGAGGTTGCCCTCGGTGCCGCCCGAGGTGAGGTAGCCCCAGCGGTCGTCGACCGGGGCCTGGAACAGGTCGGCGAACCAGTCCAGCACCTCCCGCTCGTACCGCTTGGTGTGGTTGGCGCCGGCCGGGTCGGTCCACGGGTCGCCGATGTTGTTCAGCAACGAGCCGAACAGCGGCGCCAGCGGGCTGTAGTCGATGTCGGTGGCGACCGGGAAGCCGACGTGCGTCTCCCGGCCGGCCGCCGCGGCCGAGCGGACGGCGGCGATTTCGGCGAGGAGTTCCTCGGGGCGGGTGACGGAACCGTCACGGCCTGGGTCGGCTGACAACACGCGCTCCCTCGTCGTCCCGGTGCACAGCGCACAGAGTGGACCATGAGTCACGGAGAGCGGGCAACCGTAACGAACTTGGCCACCAATTGTCCATAATCGACTGACGGGCTGGGCGAAATCGCTGGTGATCGGGGCAATTGCCATTGTGGACAGTCGGCCCTGACCGAGCAAGCAGTCAGCGAGCGCAGCCCATGGAATGCTTGCGGACAGTTGATAACGCGTGCACGGAGTGAAATCATCGGCCGGGCGAATTCCAGCTAGCCAGGAGCTGCCACGTGTCGCAGGACCACCTCTCGCCGCTGCCGCCGCCGTCCTATGAGAACCGTGGGGTCCACGGCACGGCCGATCGGCCGACGTATCCCCGGCCGGCGCCGGTCAGGCCGCCCCTGCGGTGGCGAGACCGCCCGCTCACCGACGGCTCGCCGACCGCGGACGTGCCCGGACACGGCGGCCCGGCCACCCAGGCCCACGGCACACCGGCCCACGGCACACCGGCCCCGCCGGCTCGCGGCTACGGCGCCCCGGGCTACGGCGCCGCCGAGCCGCCGGCCTACGGCGGCGCGGGCGAGGGCTTCGGCGCTCCCGCGGCTTCCGGCCACCCCGACCGGGCGGTGCCGCACGGCTTCGGCCCGGCCCACGGCGCTCCGACGGCCGGCGGCTTCGGCGGACCCGCCCCGGCCCCCCGGTTCGCCCCGCCGGAGACACCGGGTCACGGCGGCCGAAGCTCGGGCCTGGGCGCCGCGGCGGCTCCGGTCTACGGCGCCCCCGCACCGGCACACCCGGCGCCCCCGGGCGGCTACGGCGCTCCGCACGCCCCGCACGCCCCGGGCTTAGGCGCCCCGGACACCGGCGGCTTCGGCGCGCCGGTCGCCCCCGGCTTAGGCGCCCCGGACACCACCGGCTACGGCGACTCCGGGCCGGCCCCGGCGAGCTGGTCGTCGCGCGACGGCCGCGAGCCGGGCGCCGACGGCTACTCGAACCCGGCCGTCCACCACCAGATCCGGCAGGCGGTGGTGCACCGGGTGCAGTACGCGAACGCGCTGCACGCCTCGCACTACTGGGACCTGCGCCGGACCAAGCCGGTCGGGCCGCACGCGCTGGTCTTCCTCTACGCCAGCCTGGACCCCCGGTTCGCCGACCCCCGCCGGCCCTACTACGAGATCAATGCGGCATCGCGGCTGTTCCGCGACGGCAGCGAGGTGCAGGACCTGCCGGCGCTGCTCGCCGAACTGTGCGAGATCGCCGAGGGTTACCTGGCCGGGGGTGGGGTCTTCGACCCGGTGGCCCAGATGACCCAGGCCGGCGAGCCGATGCCCGCCGAGGCGCGCTACGTCGGCGTCTCGGTGTCGACCCTGCTCGGCGGCGGCGACGAGGCCGGCGCCGAGGCGCCGGGGGTCGGCGGGATGGGCATCCCGGGCCGGAACCTGGTGGTCATGTCCGACGACAACCTGCTGGTGGTGGAGCGCCCGGCGCGGGCGCACGAGCAGGTCGTGGTGCACTCCACCTCGCCGCACTTCACGGGTGGGGTCGTGGAGTACCGCAGCTGGCTGCCGCTCAGCCCGGAGCAGCAGGTCCACCCGGCCTGGCGCTGGTTGCAGCGCCTCAACCAGCTGGTGCTGACCGGCCAGGAGCGCAAGACCGCGGTGGTCGGAGCCATGGGCGGCCGGCGCCCCCGCTGAGGACGCCGACGGCCCGCCCCCGGTGTCGGAGGGGCGGGTCGTCAGGCGTCCGGGGCCGTCCTACAGGGAACGGCCGGCCAGGTCCTGCTCGATCACCGCGAGCGGGCGCGGCTGGCCCTGCCCGACGTTCTCCAGCACCTCCGGGTGGGTGGACCGGAGGACCGCGGCCCAGACCAGCCCCACCGCCGCAGCGGCCGCCACCGCGCCGGGGACCAGCCACTTCGTGGTGGACTCCGGGGGCGCCCCGAGCACGGCGGAGAGGTTGACCAGCGTGGTGAGCAGGGCCGCGCCGACCAGCGCCGCCCCGATGGCCGGCGCGACCGTGCGCTGCCACGCGCTCTCGTCGCTGCCGCCGCCCCGGCGGAAGAACGCGATCGTGGCGACCGAGGTGACCGCCATCATGAGCAGCACCGCGATGGCCGCGACGCCGGAGAGCCAGCTGAACATGATGGCGACCGGGTCGGCCCCGGTCAGGGCGAAGACCAGGATGACCGGCAGGGCGACGGCCGACTGGAGCACCGACCCGGCGACCGGCGCGCCGCCCCGGCCGACCCGCTCGAACACCGCCGGCAGCACCCGCTCCCGCCCGAGGCTGAAGGCGTACCGGGCGATCGAGTGGTGGAAGCTGACCATCGCGGCGAACACGCTGGTCACCACCAGGACGGTCGCGACGCTGCCGAGCACGGGGCTGGCGTGCGCCTGCAGGATCGAGAACGGCAGGCCGGCGTTCGGGTCGCGAGATTCGTCGACGACCCGGTCCGGCCCGACGGCCACGGCCAGGGCCCAGGCGGCGAGGGCGTAGAGGACGGCCAGCAGGACCAGCGCCGAGTAGGTCGCCCGGGACACCGCCTGCGGTGACCGGGACTCCTCGGAGTAGACGGCGGCCGACTCGTAGCCCACGAACGAGGCCGCGCAGAAGGCGACCACGCCGCCGATGCCGGGGACCAGCAGGTTGCCGGGGTCCAGCGGCGCGAAGCTCACCGACCCGCCAGCCGGGTGGGTGAACGAGGTGAGCACGAAGAGCAGGATCACCGCGATCTCGACGGCCAGCACCGTGCCCAGCAGGCCGACGCTGATCCGCGCCTTCAGCACCCCGACCAGGGCGACCCCGGCCCAGGCGAGCAGCGCCCAGGCCCACCAGGCGCCGCCGAGGCTGCCGCTGACCACCGCGCCGAGCAGCCCGTAGAGGCAGATCTGGATTGCGTTGTAGCCGAGCAGCACGACGGGCGCGGCGACCACACCCCAGAACCGCCCGAAGCCGGCGGCCAGGGCCGCGTAGAAGACCCCGGCGCTGGAGACGTAGCGGGCCATGGCCAGGTAGCCGACGGAGAAGAAGAGCAGGGCGGCGGCGATCACGAGGAAGCCGAGCGGTGTGCCGGTGACGCCGGTCGAGGCGTAGGTGGCGACGATCGCGCCGGCGAGGACCGCCATCGGGGAGGAGGCGGTCGCGCTGAACACCAACAGGGCGCCGGTGCCGAGGGACTTGCGGATGAGCCCGGATGGCGCGCTGGCAATCTGCATGGAGCTGCTCCGAGTGGGGGGGAGGGGTTGTCGGGGTGGGACGGAGCGGGTCGGCAGCCGGTCGCCGACCGGAGGTGGCGGGGCACTCCATGATGGACAGTGCGAGCGGATGTGCGCGTCCTTGCCCGGATCTGAACCATTTAGGAGCTCCAATAGCTGAGCCCGGACAGCGTAGCCGACGACGCGGTGCGACGTGTCGGGTGCGCGCTGTGGCGGACGGGTCGGCCGGTGGGGCCCGATCCGCCGTGCTTGATCATCCGTTCCGCGCGTCCGGGGTGCCCGGACGGTCGGATCGTTCCGGGCGCGGTGCGCGCAACGGCGCACCGTGACTACGCTTGCGCGTCGGCAACCATGAGAGGGGCATCTGATGAGCGGCGGGCCAGCCCGGCCGCCCGACGCGCCGGCGGCGCCGCGGGGGCTCACCTCGGTGCCGTGGATCGTGGTGCTGCTCGGCGTCGGCCTGCTCGTCGGCCTGCTGGTGGTCGTCCTGCTCTCGCTGCGCGGGGAGGAACAGCGGCCGCTGCCGGCGCCCGCGCCACCGATGTACCTGCCGACCCTCGGGGTCTACCCGACGGCCACCCCGACGGCCGGCGGGGCCACCGTCGCGGCCACCGGATCGGCGACGCCGTCGCCCAGCGCGACCGCCTCGCCCTCGGCCGGGGCGTCCCGGTCCGCGACGCCGCGGCCCAGCACCTCGACCCGGGCGGTCACGCAGGGTGCGGTCAGCGCCCGGTACGACGCCACGGCGAGCGACCGGGACGGGTTCGAGGCCCGGCTGACCGTGGTCAACGGCTCCGGCCGCGGCCAGGACTGGGAGGTCGAGTTGCTCTTCACCGGCAATGTGAAGACCATCGAGGCTTCGTCCAGCTCCGGGGTGTCGGTCAGCACCCAGGGCAGCGGGGTGTTCGTGCTGCGCGGCACCGGGCCGCTGCCGGCCGGCCAGAGCGCCACGGTGCGGTTGGCGTTCGGCCGCACCGGCACCGGCGACCGGCCGGGCCAGTGCACGGTCAACGGCGCGGACTGCGTCCTCGGCTGAGGCCGAGCACCGGCGGTGGGCGGGCCGGGCGCTGCCGGCAGAACGTCGCGATGGTTACGCTCGCCTGAGGGGACCGACAGGGGAGGGTCATGTCCGGCTCGCGACGCGTACGCCCGTCACCCGGCGCCGCCATCACCTCCTCGCCCTGGATCATCGTCTCGATCGGCGTGATCGTCATGGTGGTGCTCCTGGTCGTGGCGCTGGGCTCGGTGCGCGGGCGGCGGACGTACGCGGAGGCCCCGCCGCCGGCCCCGACGATGTCGCTGCCCCAGTTGCCGGTCACCACTCCCACCATCCCGGGCGGGGCCACCCGTCCGCCCTCGTCCGCCGCCGGGCCGGTGGTCCCCGGGCTGTCCCCCCGGTCGACGGTGCTGCCCGCCCGGCCGACGCCGAGCCCGCCGGCCAGGGCGGGCGCCCGCAGCAGCCGGCCCGCGCCACCGCCGCCCGCCCCGCCGGTCACCGGCCGGTACGGGGTGGTGAGCAGCTTCGACGGCGGCTTCGTGGGTGAGGTGCGGCTGGTCAACACCGCCGGCACGGCGCGGGGCTGGACGGTGCGGCTGACCTTCCCGCGCGGCCGGCTCGTGGCCGCCTGGGTGAGCGGCGCCGAGCAGGGCAGCGGCGGCTTCACCGACGGCGTGTTCACCTACCGCAGCGGGGTGGACCTGGCGCCCGGCGCGTCGGTGCCGCTCCAGTTCCACTTCGAGCAGACGGGCACGACCCGGCCGACAAGCTGCGCGGTCGACGGCGCCGCCTGCTCCGGCCTCTGATCCTCGACCCGGTTCCCCCGTCAGCTCTGCCGGGTTTCGCAAGACCGCTGCTTTGTTGCGACTCTGTTTGCAAGGTATTGCAGAATGTTTCGGCGGGGGCTAGCGTGCGGGCGAATCAGCGACCAACGAAAGGCCGTCGATGAAACCCCCGCCGATATCCCGCAAGGCGCTGGCCGCCTTGGCCTCCTCCCTCGTGCTCACCCTCGTCGGCGTGCCGGTGGCCCTCCACCAGCTGGGTGCCGACGGCAGCGACCGCCCCGCCACCCCCGACGTGCTGGCCGCCGCAGGCGCCGCGCAGTGGAGCCGGGAGCCGTCCGCCGAGGCGCTGCTCAAGGCCGGCAGCAACAGCGCCAAGGCCGAGCAGTTCTACTTCGTCCTGCCGGACCGCTTCGCCAACGGCGACAAGCGCAACGACACCGGCGGGCTGGCCGGCGACCGGCTCAGCACCGGCCTGGACCCCGCGGACAAGGGCTTCTACCACGGCGGTGACCTCAAGGGGGTCATCGACCGGATGGACTACATCCAGGGCCTCGGCACCACGGCCATCTGGCTCGCCCCGATCTTCAAGAACCGGCCCGTGCAGGGCGCCGGCGCGGACGTCTCCGCCGGCTACCACGGCTACTGGATCACCGACTTCACGCAGGTCGACCCGCACTTCGGCAGCAACGCCGAGCTGAAGAAGCTGGTCGACCTCGCCCACCAGCGGGGCATCAAGGTCTACCTGGACATCATCGCCAACCACACGGCGGACGTCATCCGCTACGCCGAGGACAAGTACGGCTACGTCGACAAGAAGACGAGCCCTTACACCGACACGCAGGGGCGGGCCTTCGAGGACCGCAACTACGCCGACGGCACCCGGGCGTTCCCGCGGGTCGACAGCGGGTCCTTCCCCTACACGCCGACCTTCGCCAGCGCGGCCGACGCCAAGGTGAAGGTGCCGGCGTGGCTGAACGACCCGACCATGTACCACAACCGGGGCGATTCCACCTTCGCCGGTGAGAACAGCGAGTACGGCGACTTCTTCGGCCTCGACGACCTCTGGACCGAGCGTCCCGAGGTGGTCCGCGGCATGACCGACATCTACGCGCAGTGGATCGGCAAGGCCGGCGTCGACGGCTTCCGCCTCGACACGGTCAAGCACGCCAATCTCGACTTCTGGCCGCAGTTCACCCGGGGCATCAACGCCGCCGCCGCCAAGGCCGGCAAGCCGAACTTCTTCATGTTCGGCGAGGTCTACAGCTCCGACCAGCAGATCGAGTCGACCTATGTGCGCCAGGGCGGCCTCCCGGCCACCCTCGACTTCTCCTTCCAAGAGGCCGCGCGGGGCTACGCCGCCGCGGACGGCTCGGCCAAGGCGCTCGCCGACGTGTACGCCAAGGACGACCTCTACGCCGCGCGGGACACCGACGCCAACCGGCTGACCACCTTCCTCGGCAACCACGACATGGGCCGGATCGGCTCGTTCGTCGCGGCCGCCGGCGGGGACGACGCCAGCCAGCTCCGCCGCGACCAGCTCGCCCACCAGTTGATGTTCCTCACCCGCGGCCAGCCGGTCGTCTACTCCGGTGACGAGCAGGGCTTCACCGGCCCCGGCGGAGACAAGGACGCCCGGCAGGACATGTTCGCCAGCAGGACGGCGGACTACCTCGACGACGACCTGATCGGCACCACCCGCACCCACGCCAGCGACCAGTACGACGCCGCCCACCCGCTCTACCGGACCATCGCCGAGCTGGGCAGCCTGCGGCAGGCGCACCCGGCCCTGCGGGACGGCATCCAGGTCACCCGGTACGCGGCCGACGGCCCCGGCGTCTTCGCCTTCTCCCGCGTCCTGCCGAAGGACCGCACCGAGTACGTCGTCGCCGTGAACAACGCCGCGACCGCGCAGACTGTCAGCGTGGACACCTGGTCGGCCGGCGCCACCTTCACCGGCGTCTACGGCGGTGCGGCCACCGCGAGCGCCGGCGCCGACGGCAAGCTGGGCGTCACCGTGCCGGCCATGTCCGCCGTGGTGCTCAGGGCCGACCGGGCCATCCCGCCGGCCGGCGCGGCCCCGACGATCACCCTCACCGAGCCGGGCGACGCCCCGGTCGCCACCACGGCCGCCGTCACCGCACAGGTCACCGGCGACCCCCTGGCAACCGTCACGTTCGCCGCCCGGGTCCCCGGCGGCAAGTGGACGCTGCTGGGCAGCGCGCACCGGGCGCCGTACACCGTCCACCACGACCTGACCGGCCTGGCCGGCGGGACGAAGGTCGAGTACAAGGCGGTGGTCCGCGACGGCAAGGGCCGGGTGGCCGCCGCGCGCACCACCGGCGTGGTCGGCACCCCGGCGCAGAGCGCGTCGCGGGACTGGGCGGTCGTGCACTACCAGCGCCCCGCCGGGGGGTACGCCGACTGGGGCCTCTACACCTGGGGCGACATCGACCCGGCGTACCAGACCGAGTGGCCCAAGGGGCAGCCGTTCGCGGGTGAGGACTCCTTCGGCCGGTTCGCCTGGGTCAAGCTGAAGCCGGGCGCGAAGTCGGTCGGGTTCCTCGTGGTCGACAAGGACGGGAACAAGGACGTCGCGAACGACCGCAGCATCGACGTGACGCAGACCGGCGAGGTCTGGGTCAAGCAGGGCGACGCGACCCTCTACCCGACCCGGGTGGCCGCCACCGGCGAGCCCGACCCGCCGGTCGACCAGAGCACCGCGGTCATCCACTGGCGCAAGGCGGACGGGAACTACGACGGCTGGGGCCTGCACCTCTGGGACGGCGCCGCCAACCCGACCGACTGGGGCAACCCGCTGAAGCCGGAGAAGATCGACACCTACGGCGCGGTCTTCCGGGTGCCGCTCGCGGCCGGCGCCACCGGGCTGAACTACATCGTGCACTCCGGCGACGAGAAGGACCAGCCCGACGACCAGCGGCTGGACTTCGCCGCCGCCGGGCACGAGATCTGGCTGCTGGCCGGGGTCAAGGGCCGGTTGTTGCCGCCGACCTCGTCCGGCGTCGCGAAGGACCTCGACATCACCAAGCAGAAGGCGCAGTGGATCGACCGGTCCACCGTGGCCTGGCAGACCGGGCCGACCGACGGCAAGCGGTACGCCCTGGTGGCCGCCCCCGCGGGCGGACTCGGCATCGCCGACGGCGAGCTGACCGGGACGTACACGACACTGCCGCTGCGGGCGGGGCGCAACGGGCTGACCGAGGCGCAGCGGCAGGCGTACCCGCAGCTCTGGGCCTACCGCGCGTTCACGCTGGACCGCGCCGACCTGGCCAAGGTGCCCGCGGCGCTGCGCGGCCAGCTCGTGGTGACCGAGCGGGACGCCGAGGGCCACCTGCTCGGCGCCACCGGGGTGCAGATCCCCGGCGTGCTCGACGACGTCTACCGGGCCGCGACCGACGCGAAGCTCGGCCCGACGTTCGCCGGCAAGGTGCCCACCCTGGCCGTCTGGGCGCCGACCGCCCGGAAGGTCTCGCTCCAGCTCTTCGACTCGCCGGCGGCCGAGCCGACGACCGTGTCGATGAGCCGCAACGACACCACCGGCGTCTGGTCGGCGCGCGGCACGAAGGCGTGGACCGGGAAGTACTACCGCTACCAGGTCGAGGCGTGGCAACCGGCGGCGCAGAAGGTGGTCACCGCCGCGGTGACCGACCCGTACTCGCTGGCCCTCGCGCCGGACTCGACGCACAGCCAGATCGTCGACCTGGCCGACCCGGCGCTGGCCCCGGCCGGCTGGGCGAACCTGCGCAAGCCGGCGGCCGTGCCGTCGGCGAAGGCACAGATCCAGGAGGTGTCGGTCCGCGACTTCTCCATCGCCGACACCACCGTGCCGGCCGACCGGCGGGGCACCTACCTCGCCTTCACCGACCCGACCACGGCCGGGATGAAGCACCTCCGGGCGCTCGGCGACGCCGGGGTCAACTACCTGCACCTGCTGCCGGCGTTCGACTTCGCCACCATCCCCGAGAAGCGGGCCGACCAGGCGCAGCCCGCCTGCGACCTGGCCGCGCTGCCACCGGACTCCGACGAGCAGCAGAAGTGCGTCGCGGCGGTGGCCGGCAAGGACGGCTACAACTGGGGGTACGACCCGCTGCATTACACCGTGCCGGAGGGCGGCTACGCCGTCGACCCGGCCGGGGCGAAGCGGACCACCGAGTTCCGGCAGATGGTCGCCGGGATCAACCAGGCCGGCCTGCGCGTGGTCATGGACGTCGTCTACAACCACACCTCGGCCGCCGGCACCGACCCGAAGTCGGTGCTCGACCAGGTGGTGCCGGGCTACTACCAGCGGCTGCTGGAGGACGGCAGCGTGGCCAACTCGACCTGCTGCGCCAACACCGCCCCGGAGCACGCCATGATGGGCAAGCTCGTGGTCGACTCCCTGGTCACCTGGGCCAAGGCCTACAAGGTGGACGGCTTCCGGTTCGACCTGATGGGCCACCACCCGAAGGCGAACATCCTGGCCGTCCGCGCCGCGCTGGACGGGCTGACCCCGGCCCGCGACGGCGTGGACGGGAAGAAGATCCTGCTCTACGGCGAGGGCTGGAACTTCGGCGAGGTCGCCGACGACGCCCGGTTCGTGCAGGCCACCCAGGCCAACATGGCCGGCACCGGGATCGGCACCTTCAACGACCGGCTCCGCGACGCGGTACGCGGCGGCGGGCCGTTCGACGGCAACCCGCGGATCCAGGGCTTCGCGTCCGGGCTCTTCACCGACCCGAACGGCGACGGCGTCAACGGCTCGGCCGCGGAGCAGAAGGCCCGGCTGCTGCACCAGCAGGACCTGATCAAGGTGGGCCTGACCGGAAACCTGCGCGGCTACCGGTTCACCGACTCGTCCGGCCGGCCGGTCACCGGCGCGCAGGTCGACTACAACGGCTCGCCGGCCGGCTACACCGCCGCGCCGGGTGAGGCGGTCACCTACGTCGACGCGCACGACAACGAGATCCTGTACGACGCGCTGGCGTACAAGCTGCCGCAGGGGACCTCGGCGCAGGACCGCGCCCGGATGCAGGTGCTCGCACTGAGCACCGTGGCGATGGGGCAGGGGACCGGGTTCGTGACGGCCGGCTCGGAGCGGCTGCGCTCCAAGTCGCTGGACCGCAACTCGTACGACTCCGGTGACTGGTTCAACCAGATCCGCTGGGACTGCGCCCAGGGCAACGGCTTCGGCGCCGGCCTCCCGCCGGAGCAGGACAACAAGGACAAGTGGCCGTACGCCAAGCCCCTGCTGGCCGACCCGAAGCTGGTGCCGGACTGCGCGGCGATCGACCTGGCCGACGCCCGGTACGCGGAGCTGCTGACCGTCCGGCGTTCCTCGCCGGTCTTCGGGCTGACCACCGCCGACCAGGTGCAGAAGCGGGTCGCCTTCCCGCTCTCCGGCGAGGGGGAGACCCCGGGCGTGATCACCATGACCCTGGACGCCCGCGGGCTGGACGGGAAGTGGAAGTCGGTCACCGTGGTCTTCAACGGCACGCCGGAGACGGCGAAGCAGTCCGTCGCCGGCCTGCGCGGCGCGAACGTGGCGCTGCACCCGGTGCTGAGGAACTCCGCGGACCCGGTGCTCCGGACCGCGTCCTTCGACCGGGCCGATGGCACCTTCACCGTGCCGGCGCGCAGCGTGGCGGTCTTCGTCCAGAGCTGACCCGACGACGATCCGGCCCCCTGCCACCGAGGTGGCAGGGGGCCGGACGCTTGCGTCGATCCGTTCGCTGACCGTGGTCAGTTGAAGCAGTCCTTGACGGTGCCGGCGCAGTTGGTGGGGTCGTTGTTGGTGACGGTCGACTTGTCGTCGAGCTTGACCCTGCCCTCGTTGTTGAGGATGCCGCCGGCGACGCGGTGGAGCTTGGCGGTGTCGGTGGCGGTGTTCTTGGTGACGCGGGTGTTGGTCAGGGTGACCTTGCCCTTGTTGTTGAAGATGCCGCCGCCGTTGAGGGCGGTGTTGCCCTTGACCTCGCTGTCCCGCAGCGTCAGGGTGGCGTTGTCGTCCTCGCCGTCCTCGTGGTCGTCCTTGAAGCCGTCCTTGAGCTTGACGTCGGTGTCGCCGTTGAAGATTCCGCCGCCGAAGCGGTTGGCGGTGTTGTCGACGATCTCGCTGTCGGAGATGGTGGCGGTGGCGTCCGACTCCTTGTTGTCGCGCTCCCTCTTGTCGCCGCCGTTGGAGGACCAGTCCTTCTTCTTGTCCTCGCCGCCGGTGTTGACGATGCCGCCGCCGTCCTTGTCGGCGTGGTTCTTGGCGACGAGGACCTTGTCGAGCTTGAGGTCGGTGTCGACGGCGTAGATGCCGCCGCCGCTGTCGCAGGCGGTGTTGTTCTTGATCACGGTGAGGGTGATCGTGACGGTGCCGCCGGAGCTGAACAGGCCACCACCGTTCTTGCCCGCCTTGTTGTCCTCGATGATGCTCCTGGTGCTTTCCTTGCCGTTCTCGGAGCCGGTGATCTCGACGGTGCCGGCCTCGTCGCGGTCCTTGCGGTCCTTGTCGTGGCCGTCCTTGTCCCAGCTGCTGTTGCCGTAGCCGTAGTTGTCGTGGCCGTTCTTGTCGTGGTCGTCCTTCTTGCCCTTGCCGTTGGCGATGCCGCCGCCGTTGCCGCCGGCGGTGTTGTTGCTGATCTGGGTGTCCTTGACCTTGAGGATGCCCTCGTTGAAGATGCCGCCGCCGTCCTTCCGGGCGTGGTTGTTCTCGACCTTGCTGTCCTCGAGGTCGACCCGGCCGAAGTTGGCGATCGCGCCGCCGTTGTTCTCGGCGTTGTTGCCGGTCAGCTTCACGTCCTTGAGGTGGGCGCTGCCGCCACGCTCGACCAGCAGGCCGCCGCCGTCGCCCTCGCCCTCGTCCTTCTTGCGGTCGTCCTTCTTGTCCTTGTCGCCCGACCACGAACCCGAGCCCGAGCCCTGCGCGCCCGGTCCGGTCTGCGCGGCCGGCGCGGCCACGGCCACCGGCGCGGCCTGAACGGCCACTCCGGCCTGGGCGGCGGGCGCCATCTGCATGCCCGGC
>NZ_JBEXLR010000124.1:0-17189 GCF_040610095.1 Micromonospora sp. NPDC004540 | reverse complement strand
GGCCGCCGCGCACGCCTCGTGCGGCCCGGCCGCCACGGACTCGCCGCAGCGGTCGCACCAGCGCGGCGCCGCGACGCCGGCGGGTTCGGCCGGCGCCGGGGGCTCGACAAGCTCGGTCACGTCGTCCTCACAGGGTGGCGGAGAGCGCCTTCACCGGCATCTTCAGGTCGTCCAGCAGCTTGAGGTCGTCGGTCGCCGGCCGGCCCAGCGTGGTCAGGTAGTTGCCGACGATGACCGCGTTGATGCCGCCGAGCAGGCCGTCCCGGGTGCCGAGGTCACCGAGGGTGAGCTCGCGGCCGCCCGCGTAGCGGAGGATGGTGCGCGGCATGGCGAGCCGGAACGCGGCGATGGCGCGCAGCGCGTCCTTGCCCTCCACCACCGGGCGGTCGGCGAGCGGGGTGCCCGGGCGGGGGTTGAGGAAGTTCAGCGGCACCTCGTGCGGGTCCAGCTCGGCGAGCTGCGCGGCGAACTCGGCGCGCTGCTCCACCGTCTCGCCCAGGCCGAGGATGCCGCCGCAGCAGACCTCCATGCCGGATTCGCGGACCATCTTCAGGGTCTCCCAGCGCTCCTCGAAGGAGTGCGTGGTGACCACGTTCGGGAAGTAGGAGCGGCAGGTCTCCAGGTTGTGGTTGTAGCGGTGCACGCCCATCTCGACCAGCTCGTCGACCTGCTCCTGGGTGAGCATGCCGAGCGAGGCGGCGACCTGGATGTCCACCTCCGCCTTGATGGCGGCCACGCCCTCGCGCATCTGCTTCATCAGCCGCGCGTCCGGGCCGCGCACGGCGGCCACGATGCAGAACTCGGTGGCCCCGGTCGCCGCGGTCTGCTTCGCGGCCTCGACCAGCGCCGGGATGTCCAGCCAGACCGACCGGACCGGCGAGGTGAACAGGCCGGACTGCGAGCAGAAGTGGCAGTCCTCCGGGCAGCCGCCGGTCTTCAGCGACACGATGCCCTCGACCTCGACCTCCGGGCCGCACCAGCGCATCCGCACCTCGTGGGCGAGCTGGAGCGCGGCGGGCAGGTGCTCGTCGGGCAGGTTCAGCACGGCGAGGACACCGGCCTCGTCGAGGCCGACGCCGTTCTCCAGCACCTGGGTCCGGGCCTGGTCGAGGATCTCTGGCATGGCTCGTACCCTACAAGGCCGCTCGGAGGCCGGGAAACGGCCGCGTCGGGGCACCGCGAGCAGGCCCGGCGAGCCGGACCGCGCCACGCCGGGGCCCTCCGGCCGGGTGGTAACTTCGCCCCGCGGAAGCGCCCGGTGGGGCGACGGGTCGGGGAAGGGACGGGACGTGGCGGACTGGCTGGCGGCCCTGGACCGCCGCGCCGAGCTGCGGGCCAAGGCGGGGCTCACCCGCAGGCTGCGCCCGCGCGCCGCCGGCGACGCCGTGGTCGACCTGGCCGGCAACGACTACCTCGGCCTGGCCACCCACCCGGAGGTCACGGCCGCCGCCGGGCGGGCGCTGTCGGCGTACGGGCTGGGCGCCACCGGGTCGCGGCTGGTGCGTGGCTCCACCGACCTGCACCACGCCCTCGAGGACGACCTGGCCGGCTGGCTCGGCGTCGACCGGGCGCTGGTCTTCTCCTCCGGCTACCTGGCCAACCTCGCCGCCGTCCGGGGCCTGGTGCAGCCGCGTACGCTGCTCGTCTCCGACGCCCACAACCACGCCTCGCTGATCGACGGCTGCCGGATCTCCGGCGCCGAGACGATCGTCACCCCGCACGCCGACGTCGAGGCGGTGGCCGCCGCGCTGGCCGCCGCCCCGGGCCGCCCGGCGGTGGTCGTGACCGAGTCGGTCTTCTCCGTCGACGGCGACCTCGCCCCGCTGGCCGCGCTGCACGCCGTGGCCCGCCGGCACGGCGCGCTGCTGCTGGTCGACGACGCGCACGCGCTCGGCGTCACCGGCCCCGCCGGGGCGGGCGGGGTGGCCGCGGCGGAGCTGGCCGGCGAGCCCGACGTGGTGGTGACGGCGACCCTGTCCAAGGCGCTCGGCGGGGCCGGCGGGGTGGTGGCCGGGCCGGCGGAGTTCGTCCGGCACCTGGTCGAGACCGGCCGCACCTTCATCTTCGACACCGCGCCGCCGCCCGCCGTGGTGGCCGGGGTACGCGCCGCCCTGCGGCTGGCCCGGGCCGGCGACGACCTCCGCGCCGAGCTGGCCGAGCGGGCCGCCCTCGTGGTGGGCCGGCTGGGCGGGGCGGGCCTGGAGGTCTCCGCCCCCGACGCGGCGGTGGTCTCGGTGACCGCGCCCGGTCCGGAGGCGGCGACCGCCTGGGCCGCCGACTGCCGGGACCGGGGCGTGGCGGTGGGCTGCTTCCGGCCGCCGTCCACCCCGGACAGCCGGTCCCGGCTCCGGCTGACCATCAGCGCCGGGGTGGCGCGGGCGGACTTCGAGCGGGCTCTGGACGTGATCGTGGAGTGTGCGCCATGAGTAGCAACGGCTGGACCGGGCCGGTGTTGGTGACCGGCACGGACACCGAGGTGGGCAAGACCGTGGTGACCGCGGCGATCGCCGCCGCCGCGCAGGCCGCCGGGCTGCGGGTCGCGGTGGTCAAGCCCGGCCAGACGGGTACGGCCACCGGCGACCCCGGTGACGTCGACTCGGTGACCCGGCTGGCCGCCCCGCTCACCGGCCGGACCCTGGCCAGCTATCCGGACCCGCTCGCCCCGCTCGCCGCGGCCCGGGTCGCCGAGCTGGAGCCGCTGGAGCTCTACACCGCGGTCGACGCCATCCGTGAGGAGACCGACAAGCACGACCTGGTGCTCGTCGAGGGGGCCGGCGGTCTGCTCGTACCCATGGGGCTGCGCCCGTCGGGCGAGCCCTGGACGGTGGCCGACCTGGCGGTGTCGCTGGGCGCCCCGGCCGTGGTGGTGGCCCGCGCCGGGCTGGGCACGCTCAACCACACGGCGCTGACCCTGGAGGCCCTGGAACGGCGGGCCATCCCCGCCGGGGTGGTGATCGGCGCCTGGCCCGCCGAGCCGGAGCTGGTGCACTGGCTCAACCTGTCCGACCTGGTGCCGAACCTGCTGGGCGCGCTGCCGATGGGCGCCGGCGGGATGGACCCGGGGGTGTTCCGCCGGTCGGCCCCGGGCTGGCTCACCCCGGCCCTCTACGGCGTGCTCGACGACTGGCGTGCCTGGGCCGAGGAGATCAGCTGAGCACCTGACTTTGGTCGGTGTCCGGCCCGGCCGGCCGTGGGTAGCGTGGCCGCCGTGGACGCGCGAACCCCGCCGCCCGGCCGGCGTCGGGCCGGTGACCTGCTGCTCTGGGCGGTGGTCGCCGCCCCGGTGGCGTACGCCGGGCTCACCCCGCCCTGGCCCCGCCACGCCCTGCCGCTGCTGGCCGCCTCGCTGGCGCTGCTCGGCCTCGCGGTGGCGCTCGGCCGCCGGTGGCCGCTCGCGGCGCTGCTGGCGGTGGTGCTCGGCTCGCTGGTCGACGGCAATTTCGTCTTCGCCATCCCGGTGTTCAGCTACCTGGCCGGGCGGCGCAGCGCCGGCGCCGGCCGGGTGGCCGCCGGCTTCGGCGCCGTGGCGGTGGCCGGCACCGCGCTCAACCTGGGCCTGCTCGGCACCAACCCGGCCACCTGGTTCCTGCTCGCCTCGGTGCTGCTCTTCGCCGGGGTGTTCCCCTGGCTGCTCGGCCGGCTGCGCCGGCAGCAGCGGGCGCTCGCCGAGGCCGGGGAGCGGCACGCCGAGGCCGAGGAGCGGGAGCGGCGGGCCGCGGTCGAGCGGGTACGGCTGCGCGAGCGGGCCCGGATCGCCCAGGACATGCACGACTCGCTGGGGCACGACCTGAGCCTCATCGCGCTGCGCGCCGCCGCGCTGGAGCTGGCCGCCGACCTGCCGCCCGCCCACCGGGTGGCGGCCGGTGAGCTGCGGGCCAGCGTGGCCACCGCCACCGAGCGGCTGCACGACGTCATCGGCGTGCTCCGCGAGGAGCGGGCCGGGTCGCTGCGGCCGCCGGGCGAGAGCGTGGCGGAGCTGGTCGACGGCGCGCGCGACGCCGGACTGGCGGTCGAGCTGCGGGCCGACCCGGACGGCGACCTGCCGCCGCTCGTCGCGCACGCCGTGCACCGGGTGGTCCGCGAGGCGCTGACCAACGCGGCCCGGTACGCCCCCGGCGCCCCGGTGACCGTCACCGTGGACCGGACGGGCGGGGAGGTGGCCGTGTCGGTCGTCAACGGACGGGCGCCGGCCGGGCCGCTGCCGGGGCCGGCGTCGCACGGCTCGGGGCTGCTCGCCCTGCGCGAGCGGGTCCGGCTGGCCGGGGGAGTGCTCGACGCCGGCCCCCGGAACGCCGGGTTCGCCGTGACGGCGCGTCTGCCGCTCGCCGCCACCCCGGTGCCCGTCGCGGACGACGCGAGCCCGGTGCCGCCGGGAGGCATGGGCGCGCCGCACGAGGGCGACCCGGACGACGTCGGGCCGGGTGGCGCCCCGGACCACCGGGCCGGCGAGGCGGCGCGCAGGCTGCGGGAGGCCCGGCGGCGGGCCCGGCGCAGCCTGCTGGTGGCGTTCGGCGCCCCGGCCGGCCTCGCCCTGGTGCTCGCGCTGGTCTACTACCCGCTCGCCACGGCGGGCGCGGTCCTCGACCGGTCCGGCTTCGAGCGGCTGCGGCTGGGCGAGGAGCGGGACGCGCTCGGGCTGCCCCGCCGGCAGGCCGACCCGCCGGCCGGCGCCGCCCCGGCGGGCTGCGAGTTCTACACCGACGGCAACTTCCCCTTCGCGGAGCCGGCCTGGCGGCTCTGCTTCACCGACGGCCGGCTGGTCAGCAAGGAGCGGATCGCGCAGTGACCGACGACCACGGGCGGCCCCTGCGGGTGGTGCTCGCCGACGACGAGGCGATGGTCCGGGCCGGGGTGCGGGCCATCCTGGCCGCCGACCCGGGGATCGAGGTGGTCGGCGAGGCGGGCGATGGCCACGCGGCCGTGGAGCTGGTCCGGGCGTACCGGCCCCGGGTGGCGCTGCTGGACATCCGGATGCCCCGCCAGGACGGGCTGAGCGCGGCGGCGGAGATCCGCCGGTTGGTGCCGGAGACCGCCACGGTCATGCTCACCACGTTCGGCGACGACGATTTGATCTCCCGGGCGCTCGGTCACGGGGCGAGCGGGTTCCTGCTCAAGTCCGGCGACCCGCGGGAGCTGCTCGCCGGCCTCCGGGCGGTGGCCGACGGCGGGGCGTACCTGTCGCCGCGGGTCGCGCGCCGGGTCATCGAGCTCAGCGGCGGCCGGCTGGCCCGCGGCCCGTACGCCCGGGACCGGCTGGCCGGGTTGACCGACCGGGAGCGGGAGGTGCTCGCCCTGGTCGGCGCGGGGCTGTCCAACGCCGAGATCGCCCGCCGGCTGCACCTCGTCGAGGGCACCGTGAAGAGCTACCTGACCAGCATCTTCACCCGGCTGGACGTGCGCAACCGGGTGCAGGCGGCGATCCTCGCGTACGAGGCGGGGCTGGTTCCGCCCGCCGGCTGACCAGCCCCGCCCCGCTCAGGCGTCCCGGCGGCGCAGCGCCCAGCGGCCCAGCGCCAGCGCGGCGGCGGCCCAGCCGGCGAGCACCAGCAGCCCGACCGCCGCCGGGTAGGGCTCGGTGTCCCCGGCGAGGAAGTGGTTGCCGGCCACCCCGGGGAACGCGTCGGCGATCCGGGTGAGCACGGTGATCCCCGGCTCCTGGAGCGACAGCGGCACGATCATGAGCAGCGCGAACAGCACGGTCAGCGTGAGCACCGCGCCGCGCAGCGCCGCCGCCAGCCCCAGCGCCAGCACGCCCACGAGCGCGAGGTACGCGGCCGAGCCGACCACGTCGGCCACGGTGCCGCCGAGCGGGACACGACCCCACTCGCCGAGCACCGGCCGGGCGACCGCCGCGCCGACCGCGCCCACCAGCAGCCCGACCAGGAACGTCACCACCCCGACCACGACCGCCTTGGCCGCCAGCACCCGCCCCCGGGAGGGGGTGCAGCGCAGCGTCGTCCGGATCGTGCCGGTGGCGTACTCGCTGGTGATCGCGAAGAGGCCGATCGCGAGCACGACGTACTGGGTGAGTTCCAGCGCGCCGGCGACCACCTCGCCGACCGGCAGGATGCCGGGGTTCACCGAAGGGTCGTCGTCGGTGTTGGCGTTCACGGCGTAGATGGCGAGCTGGCCGGCCGTGGCGGTCATGGTCAGCACGGCGGCCAGCAGCGTCCACCAGGTGGACCGGACCGACCAGAGCTTGGTCCACTCGGCGGCCACCGCCCCGGCGAACGGGCCGCTGGTCGGGGCGGGCCGGGACGCCGGCCGGGTCGGGGTGACGGTGGTCAGCGCGGTCATCGGGTCTCGCCTCCGGTCGGGCCGGCCGCGTACTCCACGCTGCCGGCGGTCAGTTCCAGGAACGCCTCCTCCAGCGAGGCGGCCCCCGGGGTCAGCTCGTGCAGCCGCACCCCCAGCTCGTACGCGAGGTCACCGACCCGGCCGGCCGTCACGCCGGTGACGGTCAGCCCGTCCTCGTCGGGGGTGACCGTCGCCCCGTCGGTGGCCAGCCGTGCCTGCAGCGCCGCCAGGCCGGCCGGCTCGGGCCCGCGTACCCGGACCGAGCTGGCCGGGCGGGTGGCGATCAGCTCGGCGAGGGGCGCGTCGGCGACCAACCGGCCCCGGCCGAGCACCACCACCCGGTCGGCAGTCTGCTGCATCTCGCTCATCAGGTGGCTGGAGATCAGCACGGTCCGCCCCTCGTCGGCGAGGCCGCGGGTGAACCGGCGGATCCACCGCACCCCGTCCGGGTCGAGCCCGTTGACCGGCTCGTCGAGCAGCAGCACCGGCGGGTCGCCGAGCAGCGCCCCCGCGATGCCGAGCCGCTGGCCCATGCCCAGCGACAACGCGCGTCCCGGCTTGTCGGCGGCCCGCGCGTCCAGCCCGACCAGGTCGAGCACCTCGTCCACCCGGCGGGCCGGGATGCCGTTGCTGCGGGCCATCGCCCGCAGGTGCGCGTGCCCGGAGCGGGCCGGGTGCACACCGGTGGCGTCGAGCAGCGCGCCGACCTCGTGCAGCGGGTACCGCAACTCCCGGTAGGGCCGGCCGTTGACCAGGGCCTGCCCGGCGGTCGGCCGGTCCAGCCCGAGCACCATCCGCATGGTGGTGGACTTGCCCGCGCCGTTCGGGCCGAGGAAGCCGGTCACCTGGCCCGGTCCGATCTCGACGGTGAGGTCGTCGACCGCGGTGGCCGCGCCGAACCGTTTCGTCAACCCACGAAGTGTGATCATGCGACGACGGTAGGGAGCGCGGGGGGTGGCGCACCGCCACCGATGGGCAGCGGTCCGCCCTGACTTTCGTCAGGTCCGGCGGACGACGAACGCGTCGGGCATCCGGAAGGTGAGGTTGTCCGGGCACCACGGCGGGCGGACCACGGTCACCCCGTCGAGCAGCGGCGCGGCCTCGGCCACCACCACGGCCGCCTCCATCCGGGCCAGCTGCGCGCCGACGCAGCGGTGCGGGCCGGCCCCGAAGGCCAGGTGCCGGCGGGAGCCGCGCTGCCCCGGCCGGAACTCGTCGGGCGCGGCCACCACCGCCGGGTCCCGGCCGGCCCGGGCCAGCCAGGCGACGATGCTGGTGCCCGCCGGCACGGCGACCTCGCCCAGGGTGGTGTCCACGGCGGCCACCCGCCGCCAGGTGACGATCGGCGGCTCCAGCCGCAGCCCCTCCTCGACCACGTCGGCGACGGCGATCCCGCCCGCCCGCAGGCCGGCCCGGACCGCCGGCTCGCCGGCCAGCCGGTGCAGCAGCAAGGTGAGGAACTGTGAGGTGGTCTCCTGGCCGGCGACCAGCAGGAAGAAGAGCGCGCCGACCACCACGTCGGGGGAGTGCCCGGCGGCGCGCAGCCGGGCGGCCAGCCCGCCCCCGGCGGCGGCGAACCCGCGCAGCACGGTGTGGAACCGGCCCACCTCGGCGGCGAGGGCGAGCTGCCGGGCCTCGTCGAGTGGCGCCCAGAACAGCTCCAGGGCGGCCCGGGCGAAGTCCTTGACCGCGCCCACCGGGGCGTCCGGCAGCTCGACCAGCCGGGCCAGCACCAGCAGCGGCAGGTCGGCGGCGAGGTCGGCGTACAGGTCGGCCGGCTCGCCCGCGGCGAGGGCGGCGGCGAGCCGGGTCACCCGCTCCCGGACCAGGCCGGTCAGCCAGGGCTGCTGGGCGGCCACCCGGTCCGGGTGCAGCGCGTCGGCGACGATCCCGCGGATCTCCGGGTGGCTGGCCGCCGCGTTGTTCGCCAGCGTCGGGGGCAGCCGGAACCGGTGCCCGGCGAGCACCCGCAGCGCGGCCACCGGAACCGGGGTCACCGCGTCGAGGGCGTTGTCCGGCCGGAACGTCTCCGGGTCGGTGAGTAGCCGCCGGACCAGCGCGTGCCGGGTCACCACCAGGTGCGGCACGCCGACGTGGTCGACCACGGTGGCCGCGTCGGGCCACGGTCCGTCGACGGACTCCCCCCAGCCCCGGAACAGCACGGCGTCACGCTAGCGGGCGGCTCCCGGCGGAGCCGGGTCCAGCTCCCACACGGTGGTGTGCTTCACCCGTACGCTCTCCAGCGCCTCCGGCACCGGCACCTCGTACGCGGCCAGTTCGTGGAAGCGCTCGCGGGGCAGGAAGGCCCGGCCGGGGTCGCCGACCAGCACCCGGGCCCCGGACCGGGCGGCCCGGAGCAGGAAGCGCAGCATCCGGCGGGCCATCGCCTCGCTGTAGAAGACGTCCCCGGCCAGCACCACCTCGGCGTCCCCGGCGTCGCCGTCGAGGATGTCGCCGAGTTCGGCGTCCACGCGTACCCCGTTGGCCTCGGCGTTGAGCGCGACGGCCGCGACGGCCCGCTCATCGACCTCGACGGCCCGGACGGCGGCCGCGCCGCCCCGCGCGGCGGCGATGGCGACCAGGCCGGAGCCGGAGGCGAGGTCGAGCACCCGGCGGCCGGCGACCAGCTCGGGGTGGTCGGTGACGTAGCGGGCGAGGGCCTGCCCGCCAGCCCAGGCGAACGCCCAGAACGGCGGCGGCTGGGCGCTGTGGAACTCGCCCTCGGTCAGCTCCCAGAGACCGATCGGCTCGTCGGCCTGGTGCAGCCGCACCTCGGGGACGAAGGCGACCGGGGTGAGCCGGGCATGCAGCCTCACGAAGGCCGCGGACAGGTCGGACACCGGGTGATTCTGTCGTACCGCGGAAGACCGCCGGCCGGCGATCCCGGGCGTGTCGCGGTGGGGGCGTGACCGGTTCACCACCGTCCGTGAGAACCGGGCCCGGTGTTGGCGGTCCGTGCGAACACGCCCGTCTACCGGCGCGCCGGCGCCGCTCCTAGCGTTTCCGGGTGGACGCGGCCGACGGGAGGAGGCGGTGGTGAGCGGGTGGCGGTACGCGCTGCGGATCGGGGTGGTGCTGACCTGCCTGGCCGGGGTCGGGCTCGGCGGGGCCGTGCCGGCCGGGGCGGCGGCTGCCTTCACCACCGAACTGAGCGGCCTGCCGGACGAGTTCACGGCCGGCGACCGGGTGGAGACCCTCTCCGCCGTGGTGTCCCGGACCGACGGGGGCGGCTGCGTCAAGGTGCGCTGGTCGATGCTGCTGCGGGTGCAGGGCCTGCGGCTGGACCAGGTCAAGGTGGACCGGGTGGAGGACAGCGGCTCGTTCCCGCTGGAGATCCGGACCGAGGGGGACTCCGCCCGCCTGACCGACCGGGACCTGGACCCGGGCCTGCTCTGCCCGGGCCGCACCGTCACGGCCCGCTACCGGGTGGCGTTCGCCGAGGACGTGGCCCGCGGGCGGGTGAGCTTCGCCGCCGAGGCGTACGACCCGGAGTTGCGCCTCCTGGCCCGGCAGACCGCCGCCCGCCAGGTGGTGGGGGCGGAGGCGACGGCCGAACCGACCGAGGCGACGCCGGAGCCCACGGAGCGCAGCGCCGAGCCGAGCGACCCGGCGACCGAGGAGCCGGTGGCGGACGACCCGTCGAGCGACGGGGCGGTCGTCGAGCCGCCGCCCGGCGCGGCGGGCCGCCCGGTGTCCACCTCGGGCGGTTTCGGCGTGGTCCAGGGCGCCTTCCTCCTCGGCGGGCTGCTGGTCTTCCTTGGCGTGGGGCTGCTGCTGCGGATGCGCCGCCTGCTGCGCCCGGTCCGCGAGACGCCGGCGTTCGAGCGGCCGGTCCGCGGTCGGTGGCGCTAGCGCTTTACAAAAGTTGGCCTCTTGTAAAACCGCGTGACGGCTGCCACAGTCTGGGCAGGAGTTCACGGATCGGAGGCTGACGATGGGCGCCGACACCATTCCCTGGCGGGACACCCGCAAGCCGCTCTGGCCGCTCGCCCTGCTCGTACCCGCACTGCCCTTCATCGCCTGGTCGCTCTGGCACGCCACCGGTGCCGGCTGGGCCTGGTGGCTCACCCCGGCGGTGGTCTTCGGCGTCATCCCCGTGGTCGACCTGCTCATCGGCGACGACCGGGAGAACCCGCCGGAGGAGGCGGTGCCGGCGCTCCAGGCCGACGGCTACTACCGCTGGCTCACCTACCTCTACCTGCCGGCCCAGTACGCGGCCCTCGTCCTCGGCTGCGCCGTGTGGACCCACGGCGGGCTCTCCTGGCCGGCCGCCGCCGGTCTGGTCGCCACCCTCGGGGTGGTCGACGGCATCGCCATCAACACCGCCCACGAGCTGGGCCACAAGCGGGAGACGGCGGAACGCTGGCTCTCCCGGATCGCCCTCGCGCCGACCGGGTACGGGCACTTCCACGTCGAGCACAACCGGGGGCACCACACCCGGGTCGCCACCCCCGAGGACCCGGCCAGCTCCCGGCTGGGCGAGACGTTCTGGGCGTTCTGGCCGCGTACGGTCTGGGGCAGCCTCCGCTCGGCCTGGCGGCTGGAGAGCGGCCGCCTCCGCCTCCGCGGCCGCACCCCGTGGACGTGGCGCAACGAGGTGCTCACCGCCTGGGCCATGACCGTGCTGCTCTACGCCGTGCTGGCGGTCGCCTTCGGCCCCGGGGTGCTGGTCTTCCTCGCGCTCCAGGCGGTGGTCGGCTTCTCCCTGCTGGAGGTGGTCAACTACCTGGAGCACTACGGGCTGGCCCGGCAGCGCACCGCCGCCGGCCGCTACGAGAAGGTCGATCCCCGGCACAGCTGGAACAGCGACCGGACGGTCACCAACGTCTTCCTCTTCCAGCTCCAGCGGCACAGCGACCACCACGCCAACCCGCTGCGCCGCTACCAGACGCTGCGCAGCTTCGACGCCTCGCCGCAGCTGCCCGCCGGCTACGCCACCATGGTGGTCGCCGCGCTGCTGCCGCCGGTCTGGCGTCGGGTGATGGACCACCGGGTGCTCGCCCACTACGGCGGTGACCTGGAGCTGGCCAACGTCCACCCGCCGGCGCGGAACCGGCTGCGGGAGCGCCGGCGCCGCGCCGCCGCCGGCCCGTTCAGTCCAGCTGGGCCGGTTCCAGGCCCAGCTCGCGGGCCGCGACGAGGCGGACCCACTCGGCGATCTGCCGGCGGGTGATCACCCGCTCGTGCACCGCGAGCTGCACCGCGAGGCCGTCCATCACCGCGCTGATCCGCCACGCCGCGCCGGCCGGGTCGGGGCACTCGAAGGTGCCGTCGGCCACCCCGTCGGCGATCACGGCGGCCAGGTCCCGTCGCCATCGCAGGTCGAGCCGGCGGGAGAGCTTCTCCAGCTCCGGCGTGCGCAGCGACTCGGCCCAGCCGTCGATCCACATCGACCAGGAGGTCGACCGGCCGGTCGGGGCGTAGAGGCGGAGCATCCGGCGCAGCTTGGTCAGCGGCGGGGCGGTGGAGCGGACCACCGTGTCGAGCCGCTTCAGGTCCTGCTCGACGGCGTAGGCGAACGCCTGCGCGAGCAGCCGGTCCTTCGTGGCGAAGTGGTAGAAGACCAGGGCCTGGCTGACCCCGGCGGCCTCGGCCACGTCGGCGGTGCGGGTGTTGGCGAGTCCCCGTTCCGCGATCACCTCACAGGCCGTGCGCAGCAGCGCGTCCAGGCGGATCTCGGCGGCACGTCTCGTCACGCCCGTTACCGTAGCCCATCCGAGTGACCACGGGGAGTTACCGAAGCGGCCCGTCCGCGGCTCGACAGTCGGATCCCGGACAGTGCCCCGGCGGCGCGTCGGAGGGACAGATCCGCAGGTCGCAGCCCTGCGCCGCCCTTGATCGCCTCCCACCCAGGCTCCTAGGAAGCTTCGCAGCCAGAGAACTCCGTCACCCGGACGCGCCCGGAAACGGGACCCGATTTGGCAACCGTTCCCGGGCTCGGCTAAAGTTCTCATCCGTCACCGGGTAACACCGGGGGCACGCGGACGTAGCGCAGCTGGTAGCGCATCACCTTGCCAAGGTGAGGGTCGCGGGTTCGAATCCCGTCGTCCGCTCGGAGATGCCGCCACGCATGTCGGGGGCAACCTCGGTGGAGTGGCCGAGAGGCGAGGCAACGGCCTGCAAAGCCGTGTACACGGGTTCAAATCCCGTCTCCACCTCGGCAGTTGACGAGGGCGATTGGCGCAGTGGGAGCGCGCTTCCTTGACACGGAAGAGGTCACTGGTTCAAACCCAGTATCGCCCACCAGCGGAAAGGCCGTGTCGATCATTCGACACGGCCTTTCCCGTTTCCCGCACCGGTCACGCCGAGGCGCCCAGCAGCGCCTCGGCCACGGCGGTCCGGCTGCTCAGCAGCGACCGGCCCTGCCGGTGCGTCACGACCAGGCCAGCCGCCCGCAGCGCGGTGAGGTGCTGCGACACCCCGGCCGGGGACAGCCCGGTGCGCCGGGCCAGCTCGGTGGTCGACCGCGGCGCGTCCAGCGCGGCGAGCAGCCGCGCCCGCCCCCGGCCGAGCACCGCGCCCAGCGCGTCCGGGGCCTCCGCCGGGCACTCCCACAGCCCGCCGACGCCCCGGGCCGGGTAGGCCAGCTGCGGGACGTCGCCGGCCGCGATGCTGAGCACCGACGGCCAGACGAAGACCGAGGGCACCAGCACCAGGCCGCTGCCGTCCGGCACGTCCGGGGCGTCGCAGTGGCGCTGGCTGATCAGCAGGGCGTCGCCCTCCCAGCGGACCCGCTCGTGCAGGTCGTTGAGGAGCCCCGCCGCGCCGTCCTCGGCCAGCCGCCGGGCCCGGTGGAACACCTCGGCGTCGAGCACCGCCCGGATCCGGGGCCAGTCGCGGGCCACGGCCAGCCGCCAGTACGTGTCGATCTCCCCGGCGAGCCGGCGCAGCCCGGCCTCCGGGTCGGCGTACAGGCCGGCCACCGCCGCCGGCCGGCTGCCGGGATAGAGGTCGAGCTGGGCGCGGACCGTGCCGGGCGGGGTGGCGCAGAGCACGGCCAGCTCCTGGTCCAGGTCGGGGGCCAGGCCGGCCGGCGGCGGGGTGAGGAAGTCGGCCAGGTAGCCCGGCGCGGGCGGCACCAGGTGCCGGAGCAGGCCGGCGTCCCGGTCGAGCAGCCCCGCCTCGGCCAGCCGGGGCCGGACCCGGTTGGCCCAGGGCAGGTGGATCGCGTGCCGGCCCGGGTCGCGGAGCACCCGGACGCCGGCCATCACCTCCCAGAGGCAGGAGAGCGCGAAGCGGACGCGCGCCACGCCGCCCGCCGACAGCCCGATCGCGACCACGCCGCCCCCCGTCGTTTCAGCCAGGACTGAAACATTACGGCGACCGGCGCCACCGGCGAAGACTGGCCGGGTGAACGAACACCACACCCGAGCCCTGCACTTCCGTTCCCTGCACGTCCCCGGCGAGCCGCTGGTCCTGGTCAACGCCTGGGACGCGGCGAGCGCCCGGATCGTCGCCGCGGCCGGCGCCCGCGCGGTCGCCACCACCAGCGCGGGCGTCGCGTGGAGTCGCGGCGTCCCGGACGGCGACGCGCTCGGCCGCGAGACCGCCGTCGACGTCGTCCGCCGCGTCGCCGCCGCCGTGCCGTTGCCGGTCACCGCCGACATCGAGTCCGGGTACGGCGACACCGCCGACGAGGTCACCGAGACCGTGGCCGCGGTGCTCGCGGCCGGCGCCGTCGGGGTGAACGTCGAGGACGCCCGGCACGACGGGGGAGCGCCGTTGCGCCCGGTCGAGGAGCAGAGCGCCCGGCTGGCCGCCGTCCGGTCCGCCGCGGACCGGGCCGGGATCCCGCTGTACGTCAACGCGCGCGTCGACACCTTCCTGCGCGGCGTCGGCGGGATCGCGGAGACGGTGAGGCGGGCCGAGGCCTACCTGGCCGCCGGCGCGGACGGGATCTTCGTGCCCGGGGTGGTGGACCCGGACACCGTGGCCGCCCTGGCCGCCGCGATCCCGGCCCCGCTGAACGTGCTCGTCGGGCCGGGCGCCCCGCCGGTGGCGGCGCTGGCGAAGCTCGGGGTGGCCCGGGTCAGCCTCGGCTCCTCGGTCGCCGAGGCCGCGTACGCGGTGGCCCGGCGGGCCGCCGAGGAGGCGTTCACCGCCGGGACGTACGGCGCGGTGGCCGACGCGCTCGACTACGGCACGCTGAACGAGCTGATGCGCCGCTGACCGGGCACGCCGAACGGGGGCGCCGCGGGGCGCCCCCGTTTCGCACGCGACTCGGGACCGATCAGATCCGGCGGCCCCGTCGGGTTCGGGTCACAGCGGCGGGGTGACGTCCCGGCGCTCCTCGACCCGCCGGTACTCGACCGGCTCGGCGGTGGTGACCACCTCACGGCGGCGGCCCCACACCAGCGTCGTCATGATCAGGCCGAGGACGCCGGCCGCCATCAGGATCCAGCCGACGACGTCCAGGTCGACCCCGCCGATGCTGGCGTCCAGCGCGAACGTGAGGATCGCGCCGACCGCGATCAGGAAAATGCTCGTTCCGATACCCACGACAGCCTCCTTCGGGGGGACGCTTGTGCTGTCGCAGCAGTCAGTACCCCAGCGGCCAGCAGGGCAATCACCGGTCTGTGGCGACCGTCACCCCGGCGGCCCCGCTCGCCGCCCGGACGCGCCGGGGGCCTGCCGCGGGGCGATCTTGTCATCGGGTACAGTTGCACCCGTCGCCGACGTGAGCCGGCGACAACGCGGACGTAGCGCAGCTGGTAGCGCATCACCTTGCCAAGGTGAGGGTCGCGGGTTCGAATCCCGTCGTCCGCTCGCGATCCGCCCCTCGCGGGCCGACCGTCGCCGGTGCCACTTGATCCGGCGAGCGCCCGGGCGATTGGCGCAGTGGGAGCGCGCTTCCTTGACACGGAAGAGGTCACTGGTTCAAACCCAGTATCGCCCACCAGCTATCCGAGCAGCACGAAGGCTCGTCACCGCACGAGGTGGCGGGCCTTTTCCCTGTGCCGTCACCGGCCGATCGGTGGGCCGTGCCCACCCGGCCTTTCGCCGCCGCCGGTCCACCGGGTCGCCGGCCACTGGCCACATCGGTCGCCGGGCCGCACGGAGGACCTGGTACGGATCCGCTTAACGGGTTATGGAACCGCTGGCCGGCAGCGTGTCAGGGTGGGGGCCCGTGGAGCTGGGAGGAGATCGTATGCGGTCAGTCAGGCATGGACGGTGGCGGCGCACAGCCGCCCGGCTGGGCGTGGCCGCCCTGTTGGTGGGGACGGGGGTGGCGCTGGGGGCGTCGCCCGCGCAGGCGACCGCCACCCGGACCGTCGCGTTCTGGAGCATGGACGAGCCGGCCGGGTCGACCGTGCTCAAGGACAGCAGCGGCAACGGCCGCAACGGCGCCATCGGCGCCGAGGTGGTCACCGGGGCCCTCTACGCCGGCGCCACCGGGCACCGGTTCGCCACCCACCTGCCCACCGACCAGGAGTACGTCCCGGGCCACGTGAACCTGGTGCCGCACAGCACCGACTTCAACCCGGACGCCGGGGACTTCTCGTTCACCATCCGCTACCGGACCACGTACTCCTTCGGCAACATCCTCCAGAAGGGACAGGGCGGGACCGTCGGCGGCTACTGGAAGTTCGAGGCCCCGAACGGCAAGCCGAAGTGCCTGTTCCGCGGCGGCGACGGCGCCTCCCGGACCGGCTACACCGACGTGCCCATCAACGACGGCCAGTGGCACACCGTCACCTGCAACCGCACCTCCAGCTACGTCGAGATGTACGTCGACGGGGTGCGGATGAGCCGGCTGACCGGGCCGACCGGGACCATCGCGAACAGCAAGCAGCTCTCCATCGGCGGCAAGAGCCAGTGCGACGGCGTGGAGGTCACCTGCGACTACTTCGCGGGCGACATCGACTACGTGAAGATCCTGAAGGGATCGGGCGGCGCCGCCAACCAGCCGCCGGTGGCCCGGCTCGTCCCGTCCTGCTCCGGGCTGGTCTGCACCTTCTCCGGTGCCGGCTCCACCGACGCCGACGGCGCGATCCAGGATTACCGCTGGACCTTCGGCGACGGCTCCACCACCGACACCGTCTCCGTGCCGACCACCTCGCACACCTACGCGGCGGCCGGCACCTACCCGGTCACCCTCACGGTCACCGACGACCGGGGTGCCACCGGCACGGCGACCGTCGACGTCACCGTCGCGCCGGTGGCCGAACGGATCTCCTTCGTCGGCCAGGCCACCGCGAACGCCAACTGGACCAGCCACACGGTCACCGTGCCGTCGACCGTCCAGCCGGGCGACACCCTGCTGCTCCTGCTCAGCCAGAACACCCACACCGGCACCGGCGAGCCCACCGGGGTCACCGGCTGGACCCGCCTCGACCGGCTCGACGGCGGCTTCGCCACCACCACCGCCTGGTGGAAGGTCGCCGCCGCCGGAGACGCCGGATCGGCGGTACGCGTCGCCCTCGACAGCCAGGCCAAGGGCAACCTGGTCGTGGCCGCCTACCGGGGGGTCGTGCCGAGCGCGCCGGTCCTCGCCAAGGCCACCGACCCGGCCAGCACCGCCACCCGGATCTCCCCGTACGCCCCGGTGACCGCCGAGCAGAGCTGGGCCGTGTCGTACTGGATGCACGGGGACGGGGCGTCCACGGCGCTCACCCCGCCGGCCGGCGTCGAGGTGCGTAGCAACAGCTCGCAGACCGGCGGTGGGCGGGTGACCACGCTCCTCGCCGACTCCGGCAGCAGCGTGCCGGCGGGCACCTACGGCGGCCTGGCCGCGGTTGGTGCGGCGGCCAGCACGACCACCACGACCTGGACGCTCGTCCTGCGCCCGGCCTGACCTGGAGACGCCGCTGGCCGGCACCCCGGTGTTCGGGGCCCCGCATGCCGACCAACCCGTGCCCGATCCGGTCGGCCGCCGGCGTCGGGCCGCGCCC
>NZ_JBEXLR010000123.1:0-17221 GCF_040610095.1 Micromonospora sp. NPDC004540 | reverse complement strand
GGACCGGCGACGGTCCCGGATCGTCTCGACGCCCACCAGCACGAGCACGACGCCGACGGCGACGCCGAGCACGGCGGCGTCCGGCATGTTCCTCACCCGGGCGGGGCTGGAGCAGGCCACCCGGGGGGTCGTCGCGCGGCGCCGGGCGGAGCGCCTGCGCGCCGCGGGCGTCGCCACGCTCGCCGACCTGGGATGCGGTCTCGGGGCGGACGCGCTCGCCGCGGCCCGCACCGGCATCCGGGTGTACGGCGTCGAGGCCGACCCGCTGACCGCCGCGATGGCGGCCGCGAACGCCGAGGCGGCCGGGCTGGCCGACCGGTTCACGGTGGAGTGCGGGGACGCCACGGCGTTCGACGTGACCCGGGTCGACGGGGTCTTCTGCGACCCGGCCCGGCGAAAGGCCGGCACCGGCCGGCGGATCTTCGACCCGAACGACTACTCGCCGCCGTGGGACTTCGTGACCGGGCTGGCCGAGCGGGTGCCGCGCACGGTGGTGAAGGTGGCCCCGGGGCTGGACCACGCGCTGATCCCGCCCGGCGCCGAGGCGGAGTGGGTGAGCGTCGACGGCGACCTGGTCGAGGCGGCGCTCTGGTGCGGGGCGCTGGCCGAGGTGCCGCGCCGGGCCACCGTGCTCCGGGGCGACACCGCACACGTGCTGAGCGGCGCGGGCGACGCGGAGGCGCCGGTCGGAGCGACCCGCCGCTACCTGTACGACCCGGACCCGTCGGTGGTGCGCGCGCACCTGGTCGCCGAGCTGGCGGGTGACCTCGACGCGACGCTGGCCGACCCGAGCATCGCCTATCTCTACGGCGACGCGGCCCGGCCGACCCCGTTCGCCCGCTGCCTGGAGATCACCGACGTGCTGCCGTTCTCGCTGAAGCGGCTGCGCGCCCTGCTGCGGGAGCGCCGGGTCGGCCGCGTGGAGATCCTCAAGCGTGGCTCGGCGCTGGAACCGGAGAAGCTGCGCCGGGACCTGAAGCTGGCCGGCGACGCGGCGGCCAGCCTGGTGCTGACCCGGGTGGCCGCCGCCCCGACCGTGCTGATCTGCCGGCCGCTTCCCGCCTGACGGTTTTCGGCTCGACCGGCGGGCGGCGGCCGGTTAGCTTGTCGGTCATGGCGGGACAGGGCACTCCGGCGACGGCACTACTTTCCAAACGGAAAATCGCCCACAGCACCCACCCGTACGACGTCTCGCCGGAGGCGCCGAACTACGGCGCGCTGGTCGCGGCGGCGCTCGGGGTGCCCCCGGCCCAGGTGTTCAAGTCGCTGGTCACCGAGGTCGACGGCGGGCTGACCGTGGCGGTCGTGCCGGTCACCGGCGAGCTGGACCTCAAGGCCCTCGCCGCGGCGGTCGGCGGCAAGCGGGCGGCCATGGCGGACCGGACGGTGGCCGAGCGCGCCACCGGTTACGTCCGCGGCGGGATCAGCCCGCTCGGCCAGCGCAAGCGGCTGCCCACGGTCGTCGACGCGTCCGCATTGGAGCATCCGACCGTCTACGTCTCGGCGGGGCGCCGGGGCCTGCAACTGCAACTCGCCCCCGCCGATCTGGTCGCGCTGACCGAGGCCGTCACCGCGCCGATCGCGACCGGCTGAGCCCCGCCGACCGGACACATGGGAGCGTTTTCGCCCGCCGGCGATGGAGCGCTCTCCGCCGGGTGACGCCGGGGTGTCGGTTGCGTTGCTGAATTGTTACTGCCGCCAACAAACTTCTGACCTCGGCTCTCTTGCGCGCCGCGCAAGGGGAGGAATACGTTGCCGGGCACAACAAAACACCGACAACAGCTCCCCCAACCCCCGAAAGGACCCATGCATATGCGCAAGGGCTTCCTCACCTTCGCGGCCGTCGGTCTTCTCGCGACCGGCAGCATGGCCGCCTGCGGTGACAACGGCGGTTCCGACCAGGCCGGCGGCTCGACCGACAAGAAGCCGAAGATCGGCGTCATCCTCCCGGACAGCAAGTCCTCCGCCCGCTGGGAGGGCGCGGACCGCAAGTTCCTCAAGGAGGCGTTCGACGCGGCCGGCGTCGAGTCGGACATCCAGAACGCCCAGAACGACAAGAACGCCTTCCAGACCATCGCCGACCAGATGATCACCAACGGCGTCAACGTGCTGATGATCGTCAACCTGGACTCCGGCACCGGCAAGGCCGTGCTCGACAAGGCCAAGTCGCAGGGCGTGGCCACCATCGACTACGACCGGCTGACCCTGGGCGGCTCCGCCCAGTACTACGTCAGCTTCGACAACGAGGCGGTCGGCAAGCTCCAGGGCGAGGGCCTGAGCAAGTGCCTGACCGACAAGGGCGCCAAGAACCCGTCGATCGCCTACCTCAACGGCTCCCCGACCGACAACAACGCGACCCTGTTCAAGAACGGGTACGACTCGGTGCTCAAGCCGAAGTTCGACGCGAAGGAGTACACCAAGGTCGCCGACGACTCGGTGCCGGCCTGGGACAACGCGCAGGCCGCCACGATCTTCGAGCAGCAGCTCACCAAGGCCGGCGGCAAGATCGACGGCGTGCTGGCCGCCAACGACGGTCTCGGCAACGCGGCCATCTCCGTGCTGAAGAAGAACAAGCTCAACGGCAAGGTGCCGGTGACCGGCCAGGACGCCACCAAGGAAGGTCTCCAGAACATCCTCGTCGGTGACCAGTGCATGACGGTCTACAAGGCGGTCAAGAAGGAGGCCGACGCGGCCGCCGAGCTGGCCATCGGGCTGGCCAAGGGCCAGAAGAAGGACACCGGCCAGACGGTCAAGGACCCGGAGGGCGGCCGGGACGTCCCGTCCGTGCTGCTGGAGCCGAAGGCGATCTACAAGGACAACGTCAAGGACGTCGTGGCCGACGGCTACATCACCAAGGACGAGCTCTGCACCGGCAACTTCGCCAAGCTCTGCGCGGACGCCGGCATCAGCTGACCCACCCCCCGCTTCAGGCGGCGCCGCCCGGCACGGTACTCCGTGCCGGGCGGCGCCCACGCCGGACGGGATCCGAGACCTCCCTCCGTTCCGAAGGAGAACCCCGTGTCCGCAACCCCCCTGCTGGAGCTACGCGGGATCGACAAGAGCTTCGGTCCCGTCCAGGTGCTGCGTGACGTGGCCTTCGCCGCGTACCCCGGCGAGGTGACCGCGCTGGTCGGCGACAACGGCGCCGGCAAGTCGACCCTGGTCAAGTGCATCAGCGGCATCTACCCCACCGACGGCGGCGAGTTCCACTTCGACGGCAGGCCGGTGAGCATCAACAGCCCGCGCGACGCCGCCGGGCTGGGCATCGAGGTCGTCTACCAGGACCTCGCGCTCTGCGACAACCTCGACATCGTGCAGAACATGTTCCTCGGCCGGGAGAAGCGCAGCGGCATCGTGCTCGACGAGCCGACCATGGAGCAGATGGCCGCCGAGACCCTGGCCGGGCTGAGCGTGCGGACCGTCAAGTCGCTGCGCCAGCACGTGGCCAGCCTCTCCGGCGGCCAGCGGCAGACCGTGGCCATCGCCAAGGCGGTGCTCTGGAACAGCAAGCTGGTCATCCTGGACGAGCCCACCGCCGCCCTCGGCGTCGCGCAGACCGCCCAGGTGCTGGAGCTGGTCCGCCGGCTGGCCGACAACGGCCTGGCCGTGGTGCTCATCTCGCACAACATGAACGACGTCTTCGCGGTCTCCGACCGCATCGCCGCGCTCTACCTCGGCCAGATGGTCGCCCAGGTGAAGACCAGCGACATCACGCACTCGCAGGTGGTCGAGCTGATCACCGCCGGTCGCTCCGGCAACCTCGGCCTCGCCGACCAGGGCAGCAACGGCACCGGCGCCGCGCCCGCCGACACCACCCCAGGAGCCGTCCGATGACCACCACCGCCGTGAAGAAGGAGGGCCCCGCCGCGGTCGCGCCGGCGCCCACCGTCGGCACCCACTTCAGCAACTACTGGCGCCGGGTACGCGGTGGCGACATCGGCGCGCTGCCCGCGGTCTTCATGCTCCTGGCGCTCGCCGTCGGCTTCTCGATCGCCCGCCCCTCGTTCTTCACCGCCGGCAACTTCGCCAACCTGTTCACCCAGGGCGCCGCGGTCACCCTGATCGCGATGGGTCTGGTCTTCGTCCTGCTGCTCGGCGAGATCGACCTCTCCGCCGGCTTCGCCAGCGGCGTCTGCGCCGCCATCCTGGCCAACGTGGTCACCGAGCTCGGCTACCCGTGGTACGTCGCGGTGCTCGCCGCCGTCGCCACCGGCCTGGCGATCGGCATCGGGCTCGGCCTGCTGGTCGCGAAGGTCGGCATCCCCTCCTTCGTGGTCACCCTGGCCGGCTTCCTCGCCTTCCAGGGCATCGTGCTGATGCTCATGAAGGAGGGCTCCAACATCTCGGTGCGGGACGAGGTCCTCCTCGCCATCGCCAACCGCAACCTCTCCCCCGCGATCGGCTGGGCGCTGGCCGCGGTGGCCGTCGCCGGGTACGCGGCCGTGCAACTGCTGCGGCACCGCAACCGGGCCGCGCGCGGCCTGCTCACCGACCCGATCGCGGTGGTGGTCGCCCGGATCGCCGGCCTCGCCGTCATCCTCGGCGCCGCGGTCTACGTGCTCAACCTGGAGCGCAGCCGCAACGTGCTGGTCGTCTCGCTCAAGGGCGTGCCGATCGTGGTGCCGATCATCGCGCTCCTGCTGGTGCTCTGGACCTTCGTGCTCCAGCGCACCAGCTACGGCCGGCACGTCTACGCGGTCGGCGGCAACGCCGAGGCGGCCCGTCGGGCCGGCATCAACGTCGACCGGATCCGCATCTCCGTCTTCGTCATCTGCTCCACGATGGCGGCGATCGGCGGCATCGTGGCGGCCAGCCGGGCCAACTCGGTCGACCCCAACACCGGTGGCAGTAACGTACTGCTCTACGCCGTCGGCGCGGCGGTGATCGGCGGCACCAGCCTCTTCGGCGGCAAGGGCCGGGTCCTCGACGCCGTGCTCGGTGGCGCGGTGGTCGCGGTGATCGACAACGGTATGGGACTGATGGGTTACAGCTCGGGCGTGAAGTACGTGGTCACCGGCGTGGTCCTGCTCGCCGCCGCCACGATCGACGCGCTGTCCCGGCGGCGGGCCGCCGCCACGGGCACCCGCTGACCCCCGGTACGGACATGACGGTGGCGATGCGCGCGGGACCGAGCCAGGACGAGATCCGTCGGCAGAACCTGGGCGCGTTGCTCCGCTACGTGCACGTGCGCGGGGCCACCACCCGCGCGGAGCTGACCACCGCGCTCGGCCTCAACCGCAGCACCATCGGCGCGCTGACCGCCGACCTGGCCGGCGCCGGTCTGGTCAGCGAGGGGACGCCGAAGGAGACCGGCCGGGCCGGACGACCCTCGCTGGTCGTCCGGCCCGAGTCGGCCCGGGTCTACGCGTACGCGTACAGCGTCGAGGTGGACCGGCTGCGGGCCGCGCGGGTCGGGCTCGGCGGTGAGGTGCTCGACCGCCGGGAGCTGGAACGGCCGCGGAACCTGCTCGCCGGGGAAGCCGCTCCGCTGCTGGCCGACGCGGTCCGGGAGATGCACCGGGCGGTGCCGCCCGACTCGATCTGCGTCGGAGCCGGGGTGGCGGTCTGCGGCATGGTCCGCCGCGAGGACGGGCTGGTCCGGCTCAGCCCGACCACCGGCTGGGTGGACGAGCCGATCGGCGCGGCGCTCGCCGCCGAGCTGGGCGTCGACGTGCCCATCACCGTGGGCAACGTGGCCGACGTGGCCGCCTTCGCCGAGCACGCCCGGGGCGCCGCGGCCGGCTGCGACAACGTCATCTACCTGTACGGGGACGTCGGCGTCGGCGCCGGCATCATCGCCGGCGGGCGGCGGCTCACCGGACACGGCGGCTACAGCGGCGAGGTCGGCCACATGGTGGTGGTCCGCGACGGCGTGCGCTGCGACTGCGGGCGGCGCGGCTGCTGGGAGACCGAGATCGGCGAGCACGGCCTGCTCCGGGCCGCCGGCCGCTCCGACGCCCGGGGCCGGGAGGCCCTGCTGGCCGTCTTCGACGCCGCCGACCGGGGCGACGCGCGGGCCCAGACCGCGGTGCGGCAGGCCGGCGACTGGCTCGGCTTCGGCGTGGCCAACCTGGTCAACATCTTCAATCCGGAGATGGTCATCTTCGGCGGCACCATGCGCGACCTCTACCTGGCCGCCGCGGCCCAGGTGCGCAGCCGGCTCAACTCCAACGGGCTGCCGGCCTGCCTGGAGCACGTGCGGCTGCGCACCCCGAAGCTCGGTGACGACGCGGCGCTGGTCGGCGCCGCCGAGCTGGCCTTCGAACGGCTCCTCGCCGACCCGCTCGACGTCGGCTGACCGGCCGCCGGTCGCGGTGAACTGAATCGGCTCGTGGTCCGTACCAGTGTGCGGACGGACGGCCGCGGGGGCGGCCGTCCGCGCCATCCCGCGTACCGGTCCGGACCGAGGAGGCACCGCAACCATGGCACCGCTGGAATCCGCACGCCGCCGGCTGGCGCACCGGGTGATCCTGCTGCTCGTCGCGCTCGGCGCGGGGATCGGCGTCCTTCCCGGCGCGGCCCACGCCGCGCCCAACCCCGGTGTGCAGTTGAACGCCGCCGACATGACGCTGCTCAACGGGGTACGGCTGGCCGGGCTCTGGGAGATGCCGGCCGGGCAGATGGCTGCCGAGAAGGGCCAGTCGAAGCGGGTGCGGGAGATCGGCGCGGAGATCGCGCGACAGCACGGCGTCCTGGACCAGCTCGTGGTCGAGGCCGCGAACAAGCTGGGCGCCACCCTGCCCACCACCCCGACCACCCAGCAGCAGGGCTGGCTGACCGAGATGCAGAACGCCACCGGCGCCCAGTTCGACCAGATCTTCGTGACCCGGCTGCGGGTCGCGCACGGCAACATCTTCCCGGTGATCGGCGCGGTCCGGGCCAGCACCCGGGATCCGATCGTGCGCAAGCTCGCCGACCAGACGAACACCTTCGTCACCAATCACATGCTGATGCTGGAGAGCACCGGGCTGGTCCGCTGGCAGCAGCTCCCGCCTCCCGCGATGCCCCCGGCGCAGAGCGACTCGTTGATCGCCGCCGCCGGGGCCAACGTCGGCAGCAACGCCGGGCTCCAGGTCAGCACCACCGTGGTGTGGGCCGTCTTCCTGCTCGCGCTGGGCACCGGCGGGTACGCGACCTGGCGGCTGCTGCGCCGCACCTGACCGTGCCGCACGCGTGAGGCCCCCACCGGTGTGCCGGTGGGGGCCTTTTCGCTCAGCCGTGCCAGGAACGCCAGAGGGCGGCGTACGAGCCGTTGGCCGCGACCAGCTCGTCGTGCGACCCCAGCTCGGTAATCCGTCCGTCCTCGACCACCGCGACCCGGTCCGCGTCGTGCGCGGAGAAGAGCCGGTGCGCGATGGCGATGACGGTGCGGCCCTGGAGCACCGCGGCCAGCGAGCGTTCCAGCGCGCGGGCCGCTCGCGGGTCGATCAGCGACGTCGCCTCGTCCAGCACCAGGGTGTGCGGGTCGGCGAGCACCAGCCGGGCCAGCGCGAGCTGCTGCGCCTGGGCGGGCGAGAGCGGATGCCCGCCGGCGCCGACCCGGGTGTCCAGCCCGTCCGGCAGCGCCTCCGCCCAGTCCCGCGCGTCGACCGCGGCGAGCGCCGCGCGCACCTCGGCGGGACCGGCGTCCGGGCGGACCATCGCCACGTTGTCGGCCAGCGTGCCGATGAACACGTGGTGCTCCTGGCTGACCAGCGCGACGTGGGTGCGCAGCTCGGCCAGGGGCAGCCCGGTGAGCGGCCGGCCGTCGACGGTGACCGCCCCGGCGCGCGGCGCGTGCACCCCGGCCAGCAGCCGGCCCAGGGTGGACTTCCCCGCGCCGGACGGGCCGACCATGGCCAGCTTCTCCCCCGGCCGGGGCACCAGGGTCACCCCGTGCAGCACGTCGTGGCCGGCGCGGTACGCGTACCGGACGTCGTGGGCGGCGATCCGCCCGTCGTCGGTGACCGGCCGCCGGTCGGGCGGCGTGGCCTCGTCCGGCTTGTCGGCGTCGGCCGGCTCGTCGGCCACCCCGAGCAGCCGGGCCAGCGAGGCGCCGCCGACCTGGAACTCGTCCAGCCAGGAGAGCAGCCGGTCGACCGGGTCCACGAGCTGCTGGGCGTAGAGGGTGGCCGCGGTGACCTGCCCGAGGCTGACCCAGCCCTCCAGGTAGAACCAGCCGCCCAGCAGCAGGGTGCCGACCACCGGCAGCAGGTAGCCGAACTCGGCGACCGGGAAGAAGATCGTCCGCAGTTTCAGCGTGTAGTACTCGGCCGCGTACGACCGGCGGATGTCGGCGTCGGTGCGGGCCCGGCGGCGGCCCTGCTGGCGCAGCGCCTCGGTGGTCCGCGCCCCCTCGACCGTCTCGCTGATCCCGTCGGTGATGTCGGAGTAGGCGGCGTTCTCCCGCAGGTAGCCGGCCGGCGCCCGGCGCAGGTACCAGCGGGTGCCGGCGACCAGCATCGGCACCGCGAGCAGGCAGGGCAGCACCAGCAGCGGGCCGGTCAGCACCAGCGCGCCGAGGATCAGCAGCACGGTGAGCGCCGAGATCAGCGTCTCCGGGGCGGCGAACCGGACCGTCCGGGAGAGCGCGGCCACGTCCCGGGAGGTGCGGGTGAGCAGGTCACCGGTGCCGGCCCGCTCCACCGTGGACAGCGGCAGGGCGAGCACCCGGTCGACGAACTCCTCGCGCAGCTCGGCGAGGACCCGCTCACCGAGCCGGGCCGAGGCCAGGTGGGCGAAGCGGACCAGCACCGACTGGGCGACCACGAAACCGGCGATGGCCAGGGCGATCCGGTCGACGGTCACCGCGCCGACCCCGCGCGAGATCCCCTCGACCAGGTCGCCGAGGAGCCGGGGCGCGACCAGGCCGGCCGCCGCGGCGAGCGCGTGCAGGCCGAGCGCGGCGGCCAGGCCGCGCGGGTGCCGGCGGGCCAGCTCCCGCGCGTACCGGCGGACCTGGCGCGCGTCGGCGACGGGCAGGGCGTTGCTCACCGGTCCTCCTCCCGGCTCACCGCGGCCCGGTACCGGGGCTCGGCGGCGAGCAGCTCGTCGTGGCGACCCTCGGCGACCACCTTGCCGTCCTCCACGAAGACCACGTGCTCGGCCCGGCCGAGCACCAGCGGGCTGGTGGTGCAGACCAGCGTGGTCCGGCCGCGCCGGGCGGTGGCCAGCCGGTCGGCGATCCGCGCCTCGGTGTGCGCGTCCACCGCGCTGGTCGGCTCGACCAGGATCAGCGTCTCCGGGTCGGCGACCAGCGCCCGGGCCAGCCGCAGCCGCTGCCGCTGCCCGCCGGAGAACTCCCGGCCGCGCTCGGCGACCGGGCTGTCCAGGCCGTCGGGCAGCGCCTCGACGATGTCCGTCGCGCTCGCCGCGGCCAGCGCCGCCTCGACCGCCCGGTGGTCGCCGCGGTCGCGCGGGTCCAGCTCCGTGCGGAGCGCGCCGCTGAACAGCTGCGCGTCGTTGTCGGCCACCAGGATCCGCTCACGCACCGTCGCCAGCGCCACGTCCCGCAGCGGTACGCCGTGCAGCGTCACGTCCCCGTCGACGTACCGGCCGAGCCGGTCGGCGATCTCGGCGGCGTCCTCGGGCGCGGTGGCGGCCAGCGCGGTGAGCCGGCCCGGCCGCAGGACCAGCCCGGAGCGCACGTCCACCAGCTCGCCCGGCCCCTCGGGCACCGGCACCGGGCGCGCCGGGTCGGTGAACTCGGGGGCGAGGCGGAGCAGCCGCACCACCCGCCGGGCCGCCACGTGCCCCCGGGTCAGCTTGTCGGCCGCCTCGGTGAGGTTGCGCAGCGGGCTGACCAGGAACGCGGTGTAGCCGTAGAAGGAGACGAGCTGGCCGGCGCTGATCTCGCCGCGCAGCGCGAACCGGGCCCCGAGCCAGGTCACCAGCACCACGAAGACGCCGGGCAGCAGGATCTGCGCGGCCTGGATCAGCGACTCCACCCGGGCCACCCGCAGACCGTCGGCCCGCAGCGCCTGGGACTGCTCCCGGTAGCGGGCGCCCAGCACCGGCTCCCCGCCCACCCCGCGCAGCACCCGCAGCCCGGAGACGATGTCGGCCGCCCGGGCGGTCAGCTCGCCGGTCGACTCGCGGTACGCCGCCTGCTGCCGGTGCAGCGGGCGGATCAGCAGCGCCACCAGCGCCATGAGCAGCGGCACCCCGAGCACCACCACCAGGCCGAGCGGCACGGAGGCGGTGAGCAGGATCACCGACACGGTGCCGATGGCGACCACCGACCCGGTGCCCCGGGCCGTGATGTCGACCGCGCTGCCGATGTGCTCGATGTCGGCCGTACCGATGCTCACCACCTCGCCCGCGGCGACCCGGCGGGGCAGCGCGGCGCCGAGCCGGTTGGTGGCGTCCACGGTGACCTGCACGGTCCGGTAGGCGGCGCCGAGCCAGTTGTGCACCGCGCAGCGGTGTCGCAGGATGCCGGCCGTCGCCTGGACGACGCCCAGCCCGAGCAGGACGAGGCCCCAGCGGAGCAGGGCGTCCGGGTCGCGGTGGGTGAGGCCGGCGTCGACGGCCCGGCCGACGGCGGCCGGCATCAGCGCCTGGGCCACCATCCAGGTGACACCGAGGGCGAGGGCGCCGCCGAAGAGCAGCGGGTGCCGACCGGCGAGCCAGCCGAGGTAACGGGTGGCGGACCGGGTGTCGGGGGTGCCGGGATCGCCGGCGGGTGAGAAGCGCATGACCACCCGACGCTAGGTGCCGGGCCGGGGCGGACGCCAACCAGTTTCCCGCCGCTCGGGCGGGCCACCGGGTCAGCGATCGACCTGCGTGAAGTCCCAGCTGTGCGGCGGCCGGGCGACCAGCCGCATGGGCGGCTCGGGCAGTTCCCGCGGGTTGCTCCGCCACTTCGAGATCACCACCACCCGGTGGTCGGTGGAGGAGAACACCTCGCTGGACAGGTGCAGCGGTTCGTGCTCGAACTCGGGCAGCGCGGTCTCGCACACCCAGGTGATCAGGTCGGCGAAGCCGTACGGCTCGGCCTTCGCCTCCCACAACCGGACGATCACGTCGGTCCCCTCCCGCCTCAGACGCTGACCACGGTCAGCGGCATGGCGGAGTCGGCCGGCAGGTCCAGCCGGCTCGGGGCGACGCCCGCGGCGACCAGGTGCGAGCCGAGCGCGGCCACCATCGCGCCGTTGTCGGTGCAGAGCTTCGGGCGGGGCGTACGCACCCGGATGCCGTGCTTCGCGGCCCGGTGCTCGGCCATCGCGCGCAGCCGCGAGTTGGCCGCCACCCCGCCGCCGATCACCAGGGTGTCGATGCCGCTGCTCCGGCAGGCGTCCAGTGCCTTGCCGACCAGCACGTCGCAGACCGCCTCCTGGAAGGACGCGGCCACGTCGGCCACCGGCACCGGCTCGCCGGCCCGCTGCCGCGCCTCCACCCAGCGGGCCACCGCCGTCTTCAGCCCCGAGAAGGAGAAGTCGTAGCGGTGCCCGGCCAGGTCCTTGGGCGCGGTCAGCCCGCGCGGGAACGCGATCGCCGCCGGGTCGCCGGCGCGCGCCTCCCGGTCGATGAACGGGCCGCCCGGAAAGGGCAGCCCGAGCAGCCGGGCCACCTTGTCGAACGCCTCGCCGGCCGCGTCGTCGATGGTCGAGCCGAGCGGGGTGACCTTCCGGGCCAGGTCGTCGACGCGCAGCAGCGAGGAGTGTCCGCCGGAGACCAGCAGGGCGATGGCCGGCTCCGGCAGCGGGCCGTGTTCCAGGGTGTCCACGGCCACGTGCGCGGCGAGGTGGTTCACCCCGTACACCGGCTTCTCGGCGGCCACCGCGTACCCCTTGGCGGCGGCGACCCCGACGAGCAGCGCGCCGGCCAGGCCCGGCCCGGAGGTGACGGCGATCGCGTCGATGTCGGCGATCGTCACCCCGGCCTCGCGCAGCGCCCGGTCCATGGTCGGCACGATGGCCTCCAGATGGGCGCGGCTGGCCACCTCGGGCACCACGCCGCCGAACCGGGCGTGCTCCTCGACGCTGGAGGCCAGCGCGTCGGCGAGCAGGGTGTGCCCGCGGACGATGCCCACCCCGGTCTCGTCGCAGGAGGTCTCGATGCCGAGAATCAGTGGTTCGTCAGCCATGCTCGTCAGTCCTCGTTGCGCTGCATGACCAGCGCGTCGGTGTTGCTCGCTTGGTAGTAGCCGCGGCGCACGCCGATCGGCTCGAAGCCGTACATCGCGTAGAGCCGCTGCGCGGGGGCGTTGTCGGCGGCGACCTCCAGCAGCGTGCTGCGCACCCCGCGCCGGGCCGCCTCGGCGAGCAGCGCCTCCAGCAGCAGCCGGCCGATCCCCCGGCGCTGCGCGTCCCGGCGGACCGCGACGTTCTGCACCCACGCCTCGTCGGGCGGCACCACCATGAGCCCGGCGTAGCCGAGCACCGTGCCGTCCTCGTCGGTGGCCACCAGGTAGCGGTGGCCGTTGGCCAGCTCGTTCCAGAACATCGCCGGGGACCACTGCTCGGCGCCGAACAGGTCCGCCTCCAGGGGCAGCACCTGGTCGACGTGCCACCAGCGGAACCGGCCCAGTCGGACCTGACTCACTGTGCCGCCTCTGTTCGCGACTGCGGGGCTCGCAACCCCGGCTCACTCCTCGCGCTCACGGTGCCGCCTCTGTTCGCGACTGCGGGGCTCGCAACCCCGGCTCACTCCTCGCGCTCACGGTAGGACCGGCTTGTGGCCGGTGGCCGCGACCGCGTCGGGGCGACGCAGGTAGAGCGGGGTGAGCGGCTCGCCGGGGGCGCCCGCGCGGATCCGCTCCGCGGCGAGGCGGGCCAGCGTCAGGGCGTCCGGGTAGCGCGGCTCCTCGCGGACCGGCAGGCCGAGGACGTCCGCGTAGCGGTGCGCGCCGTCACCGACCGCGACGGTCACGGCCAGCTCCCGGGCCCGCCCGGCGGCGACCGCCGGGGTGTCCACGTTCGGCCCGGCGATGCGCTGGCCGGCGCCGTCGTAGACGGCCCAGTAGACCTCCCGGCGGCGGGCGTCGCTGGCCGCCAGGACCGGCTCGCCGACCGCCACCGGGTGGCCGATCCCGTCCAGCGAGCAGACCCCGTACGTGGGGATGCCGAGCACCTGGCCCATGGTGGCGGCGGTGACCAGGCCGACCCGCAGCCCGGTGAACGGCCCCGGACCGAGCCCGGCGACGATCGCGGCCAGGTCGGCGGGGCGGGCGTCGGCGTCGGACAGCACCGCGTCGACCTGCGGGGCGAGCAGTTCGCCGTGCGCCCGGGCGTCGACCGTGCACCGCTGCGCGCGGGGCGCGACGCCGTCCGCCGAGACCTCGACCAGCGCCGCGGTCACCGCGGGCGTCGAGGAGTCCACCACGAGTACGAGCACGGTATGCCAGCCTAGTCGCCGCCCCGGTTACCGGCGGTGACGCCCCTCCCGCGTCACCGCTCAGCCCGGAGTGCGGACCGGCGACGCGGATCCGGCCGGCGTCGTTGGTCAGCCGGCGGAGCGTTCCCAGTCGACCGTGGGGAGGCCGGCGTCGGCGAGCGCCTTGTTGGCCGCGCTGAACGGGCGGCTGCCCAGGAAGCCGCGCGGGTTCATGGGGCTCGGGTGGCCGGCCTCCAGCACCACGTGGTTCGGGTTGGTGACCAGGGCGGCCTTCTTGCGCGCGTAGCCGCCCCAGAGCAGGAAGACCACCCGCTGGTCGAGCGCGTCGAGGGCCCGGATGGTGGCGTCGGTGAACTCCTCCCAGCCCTTGTTGGCGTGCGAGCCCGGGGTGGCCTGCCGGACCGTGAGCACCGCGTTGAGCAGCAGCACCCCCTGCGCGGCCCAGCCGTTCAGGTTGCCGCCGGCCGGCTTCGGCACGCCCAGGTCCTCGCCCAGCTCCTTGAAGACGTTGCGCAGCGACGGCGGCACCGCCACCCCGTCGCGCACGCTGAAGCTCAGCCCGTGCGCCTGCCCCGCCTTGTGGTAGGGGTCCTGCCCCAGGATCAGCACCCGGGTCTCCGCCGGCCCGCACAGCCGGTAGGCCGAGAACAGGTCCTCGACCGGCGGGAAGACCGTGCGGGTGGCATATTCCCCGGCGACGAACTCGGCCAGCGCGGCGGTGCGGGCCGGGTCGAGGTGCGGGGTGAGCGCCGCCCGCCAGGCGTCGGGCAGGAGCGCCAGCAGGTCGAGGGTGGGGGCGTCGTCGGGCATCGGCAACCTTTCACGGCGTCTGATCGGTCCCCGGCACTGTAGGCAGCGGGTACGACAGCGGTCAGTCCAGGGTGGCCAGCCGCCCCGCCCAGTCGCCGCCGACCGGCTCCAGGGTGACCACCCGGGTGTCGTCGTCGCGCCGGTCGATGCGGACCCGCAGGTGCGCGTCGACCAGCTGCTCGACCATCCCCTCGCCCCACTCGACCACGGTGACCGCCTCGTCCACCGAGGCGTCCAGGTCCAGGTCGTCGATCTCGGCACGCGGGTCGGCCGACTCCCCCAGCCGGTACGCGTCGGCGTGCACCAGGGTCACCCGGCCGCCCCGGGCCGGATCCGGCCGGTGCACCCGGGCGATCACGAAGGTCGGCGAGGTGATGTCGCCGCGCACCCCGAGGCCGGCGCCGATGCCCTGGGTCAGCGCGGTCTTGCCGGCGCCCAGCGGGCCGCTGAGCAGCAGCAGGTCACCGGCGTGCAGCACCCCGGCCAGCCGACGGCCGAACTCGTGGGTGTCGTCGACCGTCTTCAGCTCCAGCACGACACTCACAGCGACTCCACGGCTCGCGACTGCGGGGCTCGCAACCCCGGCTCACTCCTCGCGCTCACAGCGACTCCAGGAACCTCTCCAGCGCCACGTTCACCTCGTCGGCGTGCTCCAGCATCACCACGTGCCCGCTGTCGTGGATCTTCACGAACTCGGCGTGCGGCAGCCGCCGGACGATCTCCTCGGAGTGGGTGACCGGCGTGATCATGTCCTTGTCCCCCACGATCACCAGCACCGGCGTGCCGGCCAGCGCGGCCAGCGCCGGGAACCGGGAGTGGGTGGCCAGGGTACGCAGGTAGCGGGTGACCGTGTCGGCCGAGGTGCGGGAGTTCATGGTCTCGACGTACGACACGAGGGCCGGGCTGGGCTTCGGGGTGCCGAAGCCGTACTTGCGGGTGAGCAGCCAGGCCACGTTGGAGGTCGACTTGCGGGCCTTGTCGATCACCGTGCCGCCGTACCGGGTGGCGTTGCTCATCATGTAGATCACCGGCGCGCCGACCCGGCCGAGCAGCGCGGGCGCCACCAGCTTGGTCTCCGCGAGCAGCCCGCCCGAGGTGGCCATCAGCACCGTGCCGACCACCCGGTCGCCGAACAGCTCCGGGTAGAGCTCGGCCAGCGCCATGATCGTCATGCCGCCCATCGAGTGGCCGACCAGCACCAGCGGCCCCTCCGGGGCCACCTCGTCGATCACCCGGCGCAGGGTGTGGCCCAGCGCGGCCAGGTCGTAGTCGCCGCCCTCCAGCTTTCCGGAGCGGCCGTGCCCGGGCTGGTCGTAGGCCACGACCCGGTAGTCGCCGCGTGCGGCGAGCAGCTTGCGCTGGAAGTGGAATGTCCCCATGTCCAGGCAGAAGCCGTGCACCAGCACCACGGTCGGGTGCCCGGCGACCGGCCGGGTCGCCTCGACCACCTCCACGTGGACGTCGGTGCCGTCCGGCATCTCCAGCTCGTACGCCGCGTCGTAGCGCTGCTCGCCGAAGACCTCGTCGGCGTAGGGATCGGTGGGGTCGGACTTGAGGCGGCGGACCAGGACCCGCTCGCTCACCACCCCGGCGGCCAGCCCGGCGGCGGCGACGCCTACCGCGGCGCCCACCACCCCCGCGACCCGACCCGCGGCGGTGCGCGGCCGGGGAATCCGGAACCGCTGACTCACCGCGCCACCTCGGTTCGCGCCTGCGGGGCTCGCAACCTCGGCTCACTCCTCGCGCTCACGGGCGCTCGCCGTCGTAGACGCGCGGCACCCGGACGCCGCCGAACCGGGTCACGATCTCGTAGTTGATGGTGCCGACCGCCTCGGCCCAGTCGTCGGCGGTGGGCTCGCCGTCGGCGCCGCTGCCGAAGAGGGTGGCCACGTCCCCGGCGGCCACCTCGTCGTCGCCGCAGTCGACCACGAACTGGTCCATGCAGACCCGCCCGGAGATGGTCCGCCGCTTGCCGGCGAGCTGCACCGGGCCGGTGTTCGAGGCGTGCCGGGGCACCCCGTCGGCGTAGCCGAGCGGGACGACCGCCAGGTTCGCCTCCTGCTCGGTGAGGTAGGTGTGGCCGTACGAGACGCCGGTGCCGGCCGGGACCCGCTTGGTCAGCATCACCCGGGCCCGGGCGGTCATCGCCGGGCGCAGGCCGAACTGCTCGCCCTCGATCGGGGAGAGACCGTAGACGGCCAGGCCGGGGCGGACCAGGTCGAAGTGGGTGTCCGGACGGGTCAGTGTGGCCGCCGAGTTGGCCAGGTGCCGGTAGCGGGGGCGCAACCCGGCCCGCTCCACCATCTCCAGCCCCTCGTGGAACACGGCCAACTGCCGGTCGGTGGTCGGGTGGCCGGGCGAATCCGCGTAGACGAAGTGGCTCCACACGCCGACCACCTCGACCACGCCGTCGGCCTGGGCCTTCGCGGCGGCCTCCAGCAGCGCCGGCCAGTCGGCGACGGTGGCCCCGCCGCGGGACAGCCCAGTGTCGATCTTGAGGTGCAGCCGGGCCGGACGGTCCACCCGCCGGCCCGCCTCGATCATCTCGTCGAGCTGGCTGAGGCTGGCGCAGCCCAGGTCGATGCCGACCGCGATCCCGTCGTGCAGCGGCAGCCCCGGGTCGAGCAGCCAGGCCAGCACGGGCGCGGTCACGCCCTCCTGGCGCAGCAGGAGTGCCTCGTCGAGGGTGCAGACGCCGAGCCAGTCCGCCCCGGCGTCGAGCGCCGCGCGGGCCGCCGGGAGCATGCCGTGGCCGTAACCGTCGGCCTTGACCACCGCCATCAGCTCAGCGCTGGTGCCCGACTTGAGCCGGGCCACGTTCTCCCGGATCGCGTCCAGGTCGACGCGCACCTCCGACTGCCACATGCCCTCAGCCTACTTCCGTCCGTGATCACCGTGGCCGTGAGCCGCACGGCCGGCCGGTCGGCCGCACGCCGGCGGCCGTCGCGGTCAGGGCAGGCGGGCCAGCACCGGGCGGAGCGCGGTCGCCACGTCGGGCTCCAACATCGTGACCACCAAGTACTTCCGGGGAGCGGTGGGGACCCCGGAGCGGGAGTGGTCGCTGCGGCAGCTCATCGACCGGGTGGTCGACACC
>NZ_JBEXLR010000122.1:0-17395 GCF_040610095.1 Micromonospora sp. NPDC004540 | reverse complement strand
TTGAACGCCTTCGAGATGGCCTTCGAAGGCCGACTCGCCGCAGCCCGCAAGTAGTCCTCAACAACCCGTGTTACACCGTTTTCTTGACAGACCCTTCTCCTGCGGCCGAGACGAGCAGACTCAGATGTTCTATCTGGTGGAGTAGGCCTTTCGGTGGCTTGGTGAGGTTGAGATGTTGGACGTAGAGGTGCACCTCGGCGGCGGGGATCTGATGGATGTGGGGCTCGGGTGGTCCGTCCGCGTAGATGAGGGTGGCCGCTGAGAGTTGGGCGGCCGTGGCGTAGGCGAGGAGCTGGTACAGGTCGCTGCTTTGCCCGGGTCCAGTGTCCCGTTTGTACTTGACCTCGCCGATAAAGGCGCACTGGCCGCGTGGCCAGTAGCTGAGGTCAGGCTTGAGCCTGACGCGGCGTCGCGCGTCCAGTGCCAGGGGTGGGCAGTTGTCGCCCGAGGAAATTGGTCGGGGCTGGCACGGAGGGCGTCTCGCAGGGCGGCGCGGACGAATGTCTCGAACAGCACGGCCATGTCGATGGTCAGGCCGGGGGTCTCGGTGGATCCGGAGGCAAGATCGGGGCTGTGCATGCGCAGCAACAGCCGGGCAAGTTCTACGGCGGGCCGGTAGTGAGGGTTCAGCCGGGTCCAGGTAACAGCAGGTATAGCGGTCAGGCGATAGGTCAGGGCGGTGACGTTCTGCAGGCTGTCGATGAGTCGGTGCAGCGAGCGTCGGATGGCGTCGCCGCGTAGGGGCAGGTTACGGAGTTTGAGCGCGGCCGCGAGCAGCAGTTGGTTCTCGGTAATGTCCTCGTCGTGCTCGTCGAATCGGACGGCCAGCGGCAGGTCCAGGCCGGGACGAGCGCGGAGCTGGTGGGCCAAGTTGATGCGGCCGCGGACGGTGGGCAGGTCGGCCTCGACGCCGTGGTAGCCGGTGAGCATGCCTCGCCGTAGTGCCCGGCCGCAGAGTGTGGTGAATAGGCCGACGACTCCGGTGACCAGATCGCTTGCAACGCCAAGAGTGGCATCGTCGTGGCGCCAGGCGCCGGGTCGGCGGCGTAGCCGAGCAGGAACAGCACCCGGGAGATCGGGATCTTCGGCTCGACCAGAAGGCTGGTCTCCCCGACCAGAAGGGCGCCGGTCGTGTTGCCCGGGGTGACGTCGTAGCGGTCGGTGCTGCCTGCTGTGGGTTGAATAGTGGCGCGCAGGACTGTGCGCAGGGTGTCGCGCTCGGGTGCGGTCAGGGCTAGGGCGTGAGTGGTGGTCCACTCACGAAGCCGGAGGGTCCTCACTGGGGGCGTTCACCTCCGTTCGCAGCAGGTCCAAGTCGAACTCGGCGAGCCGGTGCTCTTGGCCATAGAAGTGGTCCTCGAGGGTGGGCAGAACGTAGTGTTCCCAGGCCCGGCGAATCCAGGTCTCGTCTAGGTCGTCGCGGATGAAATGGCTGGGCCCGATGGCCGCCGGGTCGTTGAGCAACTGGTTGACGCGGTCGACGGCAGATGCAAGCCAGGTTAGGCGGGGGTGGCTGCGGGTCAGATAGCTGGCCAGTACCTGGGACGTTGGTGGCTGGTCGGCACGGAAGGGCACGAAATAGAACCGGCGGCGCAGGGCGGTGTCCAGCAGGGCGACAGATCGGTCGGCGCTGTTCATGGTGCCGATGATGTGCAGGTTGGGCGGCAGCCGGAAGTCATCGTGGGATTACAGCAGGCGGGCCGGTTGGTCCCGATACTCGAGCAGGAAGTACAGCTCACCGAACACGCGAGCGATGTTCCCCCGGTTGAGCTCATCGATGATCAGTACGTAGTCATGGTTGCGGTCGCGGGCCGCGGCGCGGGCCATCTCGACCAGCGGGCCGTCGACGAGGTGAAAGCCGGGTTGGTCCGGGCGGGGGCGTAGCCCTTCGACGAAGTCTTCGTAGGCGTATGAGGGGTGGAACTGGACCAGTCGGACCCGGGCTGGGTCGCCAGCCAGCCAAGCGGCAAGCCGCCGCGCGATGAAGGTCTTACCGGTGCCCGGCGGGCCGTAGAAAATCGCCAGTCCCCGCCGACGCGGCGGACGAACCCGCGCACGTCGGGCTGCCCGGCCGCACTGATGATGACGGTGTCGAGGTGCCTCCCCGCGAGCAGCTTGAACGGGATCTCCGCGTACCGCTCGCCGCTGACCTGGTCAACGCCCTGGTCGACCTGGAACCGCGGGCCGTCGGCCTCATCGCGGGCCTGCTGCTCGCTCTGATACTGCTGGCGCGCGAGCGCGAGCTGATCCTCGGCCGCCTGCGCCTGCCTCTCCGCCGTGGCGGCGGAGATCTCGGCGCTCTTGGCCTGGCTCCGGGCGATCATCGCCTGCCATGCCGCCACCCCGGCAGCCACGACCGCAGCCCCCGTCAATCCCCACGTCGCCCAGTCGATCCCATCGTCCCGCCCCCGCCCACGCCGCGTCGCTCCGGTCGTGCAGATTACGCGAGCCCACCTCAGGGATCGGATGCCGGACGAGCAGGGTCGCTGCGGCGGGCGGCTTCAACCGCGTGGGCGCGACGCGGACGGGGTTGCTTGCGAGGCTCACTCACATCGCGGTCAGTGTCGGTACCGGTCGATACCCTCGAAGAGCGCGGATGCAGCTCGGCCGATTCCACGGCCCCGCACGAGGACCGCCGCCCGGGGGGGACCAGTGACCCAACCAGTCTGGGAGCAGCTCGACCCGCTCGCGATGAACGACGGGGTGTACTACGTGCCGGCCCGAGTCGAGTTGCAGCCCCGCCTGCCGGACTGGGGTCAGCCCGACCAGCCGGATCTCCGCGAGCGCCTGGCGAACGATCGACCCCACGGCATCCGTGGCCAGAAGCTGCTCTGCCTGCTCTGCATGCACCACCGAGCCCAGAACGGGCTCCCTCGGTCGCCGGTCTGGATGACGCTGGTGGAGGGGCCGTACGGCCCGGTGTTCCGGCACGAGGACGGCCGCTCACCGCACCCGGAGCATGAGCCCGAGACCGACACTCACAAGGCGCTCAAGGAGCGCAAGGCCCGCACATGGCGGTCCGTCGGCGGCGAGGTCAAACTCGAGGTGTGGCAACCGCGCGCCCGCCGTCGGCCCGATGTCGTGGCCGTCGGCCCCGTCCTGACCGTGGCCGGCGAGGTCCAACACTCCAGGGTGGCCCCGGGTGACATCCGGGCCCGGCAGAAGGCGCTCCACAAGGCGGGCGACCGCGTGGTCTGGACCACCGACCGCAGCGCCGACAACATCGCGTTCCTCCACCCGGTGCCACACCTGTCCGTGCCCGCCCTCAGCGACTATCGCCTGTACTTGACCGAGCCCCGGCTAGAGATCGGCGCGGGCGCCATCACGTTCGAGGCGCAGCGATGCGGGTGGGCGGACCTCTGGACCGGCACGAACCGCTGCCCCGTCACCCGCAAGGCCGTGCCGTGCGGGCGCATGCACCTCTACCCGACCTTCAACCCTCGCAGCTACAGCCGCGAGAAGGCCGCCACCACCGCGGTGTTCCCGTGCGGCCCGCGCCCGCACCTGGACCACCTGCTGGAGGGCATCCTGCACGGGTCGTGGTTGCCGTACCGGCACCGTGACCGGGTTACCTGGATCCCCGCCACTTCCCACGTGGAGGTCGTCGCCGAGCGGGGCGGGACCCTAGAGCTGGCCGAGGGCGGAAGCGCCTCGCGCCGCGACCGGACGAACGAACGAGCCTGCGAACGCCGATACGGGACGGCCGTCGTTCAGGGCGACGCGCCCGAGGCGGAGAAATGGTCGCCTTGCTGTGGGAAGAAGCCGCCCGGACGTGCCGGGCAGCCGCTGGTTCCCGCCTGCAAGCTGTGCCGGAACTCCCCGACCTACTACCGGAGGGACGAACTCGACCGGGAAGCGGCCCAGGCCTGACGCCACACGCCGCGCCGTCTGCGCTCCGCCGGTCGCTCAGCGGCCGCTGTCGTCGAACAGCAGCGGCACGTCGTAGACGGACAGGTCCACCCGTGGGCGCAGGGAGCGGACGCGGTGCCGCCAGCGGTGGTGCTCGTACGCGGTGTCGACGTCGATCTCCGCGACCACGGTCGGCTCCACCCGGTGGTAGCGCAGCGGCTCGGGTCGGTCGAGCTGCCCGGACCAGCTCGCCGGGAGCGGCTGCGGCCACGGGTGCGCGATCGGCACGCCTCTGCGCTCCGCCGGCCGAAGCGGGGAGAGCAGCGCGGCGAGTTCCTGGCGCTGCGGCGCCCTCAGTGGTGGGTGCGGCCGGCGTACCGCAACCGGCCTCGCCGGTCGTAGCGGCGGCCCAACGGGCCGACCGCGAACGCTCAGGCAGCTGCGCCATAGCCCACAGCCCTGCGTCACGCGTGTGTCGGTAGCGGGGTACGCCCGGCCTTTCTATCAGGCGGTGGGTGTGAGCCTGTAAGCGAGTAGGGCCGTCGGCCCGCCTACAGCGGGCGTCCACCAGAGCCGAACGCCCTGCTCCCAATGTGCTCCCAATTTAAGGGGCAAGACGGCGAATGCCCGTTACCGCTGGTTCCGGTAACGGGCTTCTGACCTGTATACATTTAAGGTGGGCGATACTGAGATCGAACCAGTGACCTCTTCGGTGTGAAGCAGGACGCCGCACCGACTCCGACCTGCGGAAACGAGAACGTGCAGGTCCTGATGGGTGCAGTTGAACGCCGTTGAGTGCCGTTGGACGCTGTTCAACGCACGGACGCGCCGGCCCTCATGGTGACCGGCCGCAAATGACGTTGCCGCAACTTGGGCCGCGCTGGCTGCCCGAGGCAAACGGGGCTCGGACTGCGGTCGCTGGCCCGACTGCACGATGGTCTGTACAGCCCGGCCGCCCGTCACTTACAGTCCGGGTCGGCCAAGACCATGAGACGCTGGGGGGCTGATCGAGTGTCGGCGTACGGTCGCAACGACGACGAGTGGGACGAGCTGGTGGAGGCCGGTAAACAGTTCCTGCGCGAGCGGGCACTGATGGAGCGCAACACGTCCTACACCGAGATGAGCGTGACGCTGGCGCGGCGTACGGGCTACCCGGCGTTCGACTTCTCTCAGCCGGCCGAACGTGCTGCGATGGGCTTTCTGCTGGGCCAGATCGTCCAGAAGACGTATCCGGTTGTAGGGGCGATGATGTCGGCGCTGGTGATCTACCTTGATGCGAACGACGCCGGCCCAGGCTTCTATCAGCTCGCGCAGGACATGGGTTTACTCCAGAAGGGTGCCTCGAAGCAGGCCCGAGACGCGTTCTGGGTCCAGCAGGTGCGAGGGACCTTTGACCACTTCCGTCCAGGTGGCCGAATTTGAGTTCGAGCCGGACCACGCCGGCTCTCGCGTGGAGCGGTTGGCTTCCGCTCGGCGATCGGGCCGCTCGCCTGACGGTGCCACGAGGCCCGGGGCTGTACCAGGTGAGGCCCATGGGTGACGGCGCCCTTGCCTACGTCGGGCAGACCGCTGAGCTGCGACGCCGGCTCGGTCAGCTATGCGTTCTCTATCGCGATGAGATGCCGTACAACGACCCGCATACGGCCGCTCCCTGCCTGTGGGTCATGCGCACCGGCAACGGCGCCCAGTTCGAGTTCTCCATCGCGGAGTTCGCCGGGGACATCAGGGAACGCAAGATGGCGGAGTGTGTAGTGCTGTCGCAGCACCGCGCGCGATTCGGTCGCTCGCCGACGGCCAACTTCGGACGCATGCCGGACGGATGGGTCAAGTCCACAGGTAACAACGCGGCGCTCGTGAGGGCAGGGGGCCGGGCACGCGGTTACCAGGACTCCCGCGCCTCCCGGCCCGCCGACCAGGACGCGGTCCTTGACCTTGGTCGAGCTCCGACGGCGTGTGACTGGGCCCAGCTTCCCTGGAGCTCCTGGAGTTCCCGACCGGTCACGGAGCCCATGGTGGGCGTCTACCGGATCCGCCGCCCCGGCCAGACGCGCCTCGTGTACATCGGCCAGGGGCTGATCCGGGCCCGACTGGCCGCTCATGCCGCCAAGAGCCAACTTGAAGGCCACCGGCAGCGCGCCGCGTTCAGCCAACCCCTCGAAAGCTCCTGGGCAGGCTTGCCGGGCTGCTCCCCGACCCAACTGCTCGAGATCGAGTGCGACCTGATCGCCAGTCACGCCCTCACAACAGGATTGGCGCCCGAGGCTCAATTTCTCGGTTGATGGAGGGCCGGGCCCGGTCGATGCGTCCTCGGGCGACCACTTCAGGGCCGCCGAAGAGGTCACCGAGCACGGAGCGCTGGTCAGGATGTTGCCGGTAAGATCCGAGTTCCATTTCCTTGGATCGATACCCGCGTCAGCACGGCGGGGTCCAGAGCCATACGTCGATGCAGCGAGGACCTCGTGAATGACGCCAGCGGGCTCCGGGCGACAGTCGACGCGGACCGAGCGGCGACCAGCGATAGCCGACCACTTCGGCCTTCTCCGGGAGGTCACGCCGGACGGCTCGCCCACATCACCGCAGGTCAAAGCCCCTCGGCTCTGTCCACTGTCGGTTAGCACTTCGGGCGCTGTGACCGCTTCGCCCAACCTGCACCCGATCTGCTTCCACTTGCAAGGCCAGGCCATCCAGCAACTCCTTACCGCCGTGACCTGCGCATACTCCCCTGCCAGCAGACATAGAATGCTGTCGACTGCTGCGCAAACCGGGGAGCACTTCGGTGTGAAGCCGGACGTCGCACCGCCGCCGACCTGCGGAAGCGCAGAACTGCAGGTGGGCCCGAGTGCCGTTCACTGCTGTTCGGTGCCGTTGGGTGCAGCTGGCTGTCGTTGCGTGACCCGTCTGCTCCCATCCCGCTCCCCCCGGGATCCCGGTCTCCATGGGCAGGCGGTCCCCTGAGCCGCACCAAAGTTGTTCCGGCAGGTGGTGTGGGCCGCTCCCTTCATGGGCCGGGCCATAGGTCCGCCTCGCCTGCAGCCGGCTTCTCGCCTGTGTCTGCGCGGCCTACAGCAACCGTGGCGTAGCGCGTCACAGCTGTTCGACGACCTGCCGTAGTTCCGGGTTGAGTGTCCAGCCGTGCGTGTCGAGCAGCCCGCGCAGCTCGGCCAGCGCGGCGCGCGCCGGTGTGCCGGTGGTCAAGGTTGTGTAGCGGGCGGCGACCGCCGGCGTGCGGCTCTGGCCTGCGGCGCAGTGCAGCAGCACGACATGGCCCTCCTTGCGCAGCTTGAGCAGCATGCGGGCGGCCTGATCGACTACAAAGTGCGGGTGTGCGTTGGCGCCAGGCTGGTCGACTAGCCACGCCCCGACCCTGTTGGCGACGGGCACGTCGTCGAAATCGTCGCAGCCAACGCGACAGAGGGAGATCACCGCGGTGGCACGCGCTGCGGCTGCGTCGGTGTGGAGGTTGCCGAGGATCACCCCGGGATCGTGCGGGTGGGCCTGCATCAACGGTGCAACTGCTTGCCGTGGCGCGCGGGCGCAGCCCGGCCAACCGCCCTGGCCGGCTTGGCCGCATTGGGCGGTAAGCACGCTCAGGCGGATCAGGTCCGCCGCGCGCCGCCTCGGCCAGCCGTGAACGACGCGCTGCCAGGCCAGGGGCACCGCGGACGAGCCCCACCTGGCGCCGAGCAGTGCCCCGGCGATCGCCGCGACGGTGTCGGTGTCGTCGCCGACGCGCACCGCTGCCGCCAAGGCGCGTTCGAGATGCTGGCAGGCGAAGCTGCCGTGGCCCGGGTCGTGCTCGGGAACGTCGGTGTGTGTGATCGCCGACCAGGCGGCCTGCAACGCGACGACCACAAACCCATTGGGTCGGAACTGCTCCGGCGGCTTGGACTCCGCCTCGGCCAACCAGACCGACCATCGGTCACGGCGTTGCGCGGGCAGCAGGTCCAGACCCTCGCGTACCCCGTCGAAGGTCCCGTCGAGCACCGCCCGGCGGATCCCGGCGCACCACAGCACACATGCCTCCGCGGCCAGGGGGTCGTAATGGGTCAGCTCACTGACTGCGCGGGCGGCTTCCGCGAGTGCCTCCGGATCGCCGAGATAGGCCAGCGCAACCGGCGCGGTGCGCATCAGAGACCCGTTACCGGCGCTGCGGCCAGTCCGCCGGTGCAGATCGGCGGCTGCGTCTCGCATCGCCGCGGCGGTGCCCGGTCCGCTCACGTGCGAGACCGCGTCCAGGACCTTGCGGGTCTGTGCCCCGATGTCGCTGGCGCCCTCCCGTTTCCACCGGAGAAAGTTGCCGGCGATGCGGTCGAGGGAGTCGCTGCGGCGTAGATCCGCCCCGGTGGCGGACACCTCCGCGATGCACATCGCCATCTGGGTGTCATCGCTGTACTCACCCGGCGCGTACGGGCCGAGTCCCCCACCGCGCATCTCCGGCTGCTCGTTCGCCGGAAGCGGCGGTCCGAACTCGTACGGCACGCCCAGCGCGTCACCGCACGCCGCACCGAGGAGAACACCGGCAGCCCGGTCGCTCTGAATCGCATCCAGCGGCACAGTCGCTGTCATCAACTCCCCCACCCCCGCAACTCCCACATCCTCATGGCCGTCGCCACCGTCACAAGGCCGCTGGTCACTATGTCAGCCGGGTAGGACGTTCTGTCCGCCGCTCGGGCCTCCATCAACGCGCTGAACCAGGCGACCTATGGGCGCCTGTCCGCCTTCGGGTCGAACAGGGGAACGAACCGCCGCGCCTGCGGCAAGGTCAGCGGGAGCAGGAAATGGACGAGATGTCCCACCAGCCACGAGTCGTGCACGCCCGTGCCGCGCAGCCGATCCACCGCTACCGGCGTACAGGTCCGGTATCCCTCTGCCCCCGGCTATCGCCAGCTCGGAGCTTTGCTTGGTAGCCGAGGACGCCGGCCGCGGCTAGGTGGTCAAATCTCGTCGGAGCCCCGGCCTAACATGTACGGCGCAACCCAAAAAGTTGTAACGGGTGTTCCCCCGGCTGAGCTGGATGCCGGGCACGCCCCCACCACTCGCATACCAGGCGTCCGCCCCACCCCTTGGAGGTGATCGACATGCCACCCAGGCGTTAAGTCCCGCGCACGGAGCGCGGGCGGCCGGAAGGCGGTCGTCACATGGCCCGTACCGACGTTCACCGACCTGAGCGAGTGCAGCAGCTGGATCCGCACTTGCGTTATTGGTTTACCGACATCCACCGACACGGCTCCGGCCCCTGCGACCTCGACGAGTACCTCGCCTCGCCCGCCTGGAACCGCACTCGCTGCTACCGGCAGCCCTCGGCTCAGGCCCCGAACCTTTGCGGCTGTCAGCTCTGCACCTTTCAGTCGCACCGTAAACTCGCCCACCGGCAGGAGCGCGTCGCTTGGCGTTCGATCCGTCGGCAGCTCCTCGCCGAGCACCGCGGCGACGAGCGCGACCTCGACGTGCCCCCGATCCGCGGAAAGGCCTGGTAGCAGTCAGCCGCGGCAAGTACCTGGCCTCCAACAACCGCTCGCCATCTGACCGACATGGTCGACGAGTGGAGCTTCGTCGCCGACTCGATCGAGACGGCGCCACGAAGCCGCTGAGTGTTTGAGGTTCCGGTGGTGGAGGTCGAGCTTCAGTTCACCCTCGCCGATGGACCGCCACCGGAACCTCGCCAACGATCGCTCAAGCTGGCGCGGCTGACGCACCGAACTTGATGCAGGCTAAGCAGTCGTCCTGCTTCCACGTGTCGTCTTCCCGCACCCACGGCTCCTTGTTCTGGTTCAGGGCAGGCACGTCATAGGTGTAGGTCACTCGGGCCAGATCACCTGAGATCTGCGCCTCGAAGCTCTTGATTGGCATCGCCTTGCCGTACATCTGCTTGGCGGCCCTCAGCATCCCGGGGAACTCGCTGAGGGTCACGCGTTCCTTGCACCTGGCCGAGAACAGCTGGTAGCCGGCCGTAGGCTTCGCGTCGAGGAAGGCGTCCGAGTACGCGACCACCGCCTGGCGAAGCTCTGCCTCCTCGCTGGCGGCCTAAGCGGTCGGGCTGGCCGCCGCCTCCGACGCCGTGCTGGCGGCAGGAGCTGGCGATGCGGAGGACGGAGCGGCTTCCGGCAAATCGGCGTTGCTGCTACAAGCAGCGAGGGAGGGCAGACAAAGGGGCATTACGATCATGGCTTTCCGGATCATGGCGCGCACAGTACTGCGATAGCCCTCGATGCTCGACGGGAGCAGGACGGCTAGCTCGACTAACAGCCCTGCAGGCGGTCGGCGCGCGCCAGCCCCGCCTCCGTGGGCCTGAGGGCGGACGACCCAACGGCCGTAACGCCCCCTCAATGCCGTGCAGATCGTGCCGCCCGCTATCCCTACAGCGTTCGGATTGCCTCCGCCGCAGGCGAACGCGCCGGGAACGGCTTGTCCCAGTCAATCTCCCCGCCAACCTGGTCGACCGCATCCAGCAGTTGCTCGTAGGTTCGCGGTTCGTGGCCGCCCTCGGCGCCCTGCGGCCAGACCAGCAAGGCGGTTGGGCCAGTTTCGTCCAGGACGACGCGCCACGATTCCTGCCGCGCCGCCTCGCCGACCTCCAAGGCTCAGCGCGCTCGTGTCGGGTTTCGGCGCGTGCGGCTCCTCGCCGAGTTCGATTCGGGCGCAATCGGCAGCCGGTTGGGATGCTCGCCTCTCCTCTGCGACTTGACCTTCGGCGATAGGTGAGCGTGGATCACTAAACCCGGCGCTTGTACGGCGCGGGATGCCATATGGAGCTCGGCCGCGTTGTGCAGATCACCTGCCCGTGGCCCCGACGGACGTAGGAGGTCCGACGCCAATGAGCCTTGCCGTTAAGGACGCTCTTCTCGGGACGAAAGACCTAGGGAAGAACGAGCGAGCCGTGGCCATCGCCATCGCTGCACACGCCAACCACGAAGGCAAGGCTTGGCCTTCCGTCGCCACCATCGCCAACTACGCCGGCTGCTCGGAGCGGACGGTGCAGCGATGCCTCACGAAGCTGGTGCAGCTCGGCCGCCTGGCCGTGTCCAAGGTCGCCGGGATCGCCACCCGCGTCTACCGCCTGGTCACCGGAGCCGGGCGGACGGGAACCGCCTCTGGGGTGACAAATCAGCAGGGCAGGGTGACAGATTCGGCCATCGGGGGTGACAGACAGGGTGTCACCCGAAGCCTTGAAGACCAATCAATGAAAGACAGGCGGGCACCGCATCGCGACCGGTTCGCTCCGCAGCGAAAGCGGGCCCCCACTCTGGGTTGCGCCGAGCGGGGCGGCGCAACGCGGCCGATGACCGGCGGCGGCCGCCGCTGCTCGCGTCCGGGGCACATTGGCCAACCTGCTGGCAGGTGCATCCCCTGCCGCTCAGAGGCGATCGAGCGCCGGGCATGATCGCGACCATCACTTATGTGCTGGCATGCTGATCGGTCTTCGGCTGGACGAGCGCGGTGCACCATGAGACAAGCGAAAGTCGGCCGACTAGCCGGCCAGGGCTTCGCCCAGGCATGGTCACGCCGATGACTCATGTCGACCCAGGGTCAGACGTCCCTCTTGGTCGCACCGGACTCGGCCGCTGGTCACCGCGACGTTCAAGCCGTACCGGAGCAGCTTGTCGATCTTGTCGGTGCGCCGCCGGTAGCCGAGGCGCTCCAGCCCCGCGCGCAGCAGGCGCTCCTCATCCATGCTCGGCACGCTCTGCAGAACGTCAACGAACGCGTTGGCGACCTCCTCGGGAGGCACCTCCTCGAAGGCCCGGTCGCTGCTCGCCTGGGTGACGCGGTACGCGCGGTAGGTCTGCGGATCCGTCCCCTCAGGCCAGGCATACCGCCCCACGGTGGGATGGCCGTACAGCCGGCGGGTGTCGACGAGCGCGAGCACGGCGAGGCGCCGGTCCTCCCGGGTTCGCAGGAAGCCGAAGCGGGCCAGGGCCAGGCGGGCGAGCCGGTGCTGTTCGACGGGTCCCTCGGCCGCGATGATCTCCCGCAGCGCCTCCCGAACGAGCCCGCGCACCCGCCGGTCGGTGGCGAGAAGGTCGAGGTCACTCTGGTCGCCCAGCGGCGTCGGGGCGTACGGGATGAAGGGGCTGACTTCGATGGCGCCGGTCGTCGCAGGCGGTGCGCTCGCGACGGGGACCGGCGCCGAGGCGGTGGCGAGGCCCGTAACGGGTGCTGGCGACGCTCCCGTGACGAGCTCGGTGTCCTCTGCCACACGCGGACCCGACGGCTCGACCAGGTGGACCTGCTCGACGTCCTCGGCCGTGCGGGGCGACGGCAGCTCGACCGTGTCGTGGGGCGCGACGGCTTCGGTTGGCGCGGGCGGCTCTGGGGCGTCGGCCCTTGCGACGGCGTCGTCGACGCGGTCGAGCAGCGCGGACCGGTCGTGAATCCACGCCGGCAGCCAGAACCGCACCACCTCCGGCCAGCCCATGATGGTCCGGAGCAGGGCGGGCGCCAGGTCCCGGTCGGCCACCGTCGGGCGGGCGCTCCAGTCGGGGCCGTCCAACATGACGGCCACCTGCCAGCGGGCCGAGCCCGGCCGCCGTACGGCGAGGTCCACGGTGAAGTCGGACAGGCCGTGTGAGGTGTGGACCTCGTGGCCGCGGTTGCGCAGCGCGGCGGCCACCTCGTCGCGGATGCGGCTGCGCCGCTCGGTCCGGTCGGTGGCCAGGTCGCCCAGCCGGTCGGCGCCGGCGGCGGCCATCTCGCAGTACGCCCGCAGGTGCTGCGTGCCGACTGCCGAGGTGCGGGACAGGTCGATGTCCGACGGGTCGAAGGAGGAGAACAGCACCACCTGTCGGCGGGCCCGGGTGATCGCCACGTTGAGCCGCCGCTCACCGCCGGCCTGGCTGAGCGGACCGAAGTTCAGCGGGAGCTGGCCGGTTTCCGGGTTGGTGGAGAAGGCCAGGGAGAACAGGACGATGTCCCGCTCGTCGCCCTGCACGTTCTCCAGGTTCTTGACGAAGATTGGCTCGGCGACCGCGCCGGAGAGCTGGTCGCGGATGATCGGGTCGGTGCTGTCCTCCAGCAGGTTGAGGATGAGGTCCCGCTGCTGGATGTTGAAGGTAACCACGCCGATCGACTGTCCGGCGGTGGCCGGATCGTGCAGGCGCCGGGTGATGTCGGCGAGGACGGCGCGCGCCTCGACGTCGTTGGTCCGTGAGCCGCCGCGGTCGTACCGGCCGTCGACCCGCCGCCACGTGATGCCGGCGGAGCTGCTCATCCCCGGCGACGGGAGGCTGGAGAGCTTGTTGTCGTAGTAGTAGCGGTTGGAGAAGGCGATCAGCGACTCGTCGTGGCTGCGGTAGTGCCAGGACAGCCACCGCTGCGGCAGCCCCGACTCGACGGCTTCGCTGAGGATGCTCTCCAGGTCCTCCAGCACCGGGCCGTCGCCCTCGTCGACGTCGTCAACGGTGTGGCTGGCCTGCATGATGCTGGACGGCGGCATCTGCCGGGAGTCACCTACCACCACCACGGCCCTGCCCCGCCCCATCGCGCCGATCGCCTCGGCGACCCGGATCTGCGACGCCTCGTCGAAGATGACCAGATCGAAGCGCTGGCTTCCCGGGGCCAGGAAGTTCGCCGCCGAGGCGGGGCTGACCAGCACGCACGGCGTCAACGCCAGCACGGCGTCGGGATACTGCTCGAATAGCTCCCGGAAGGACCGGCCGCCGCGCTTGCGGCGCAGTTCCGCCGCGAAGTCGGCGAAGCGGCCCCGCCGGTCGGAAGGGCTGAACGGGCGGCGGCGGACCAGGACCGAGGGCAGGCGCTCGGGTAGCGCCGACCGCAGCTCACCGGCGGCCGTCTCGAACTGGACGATCTCGTCGTCGTGCAGTTCCGGGTCGAAGTACTGCAGCCCGCCGGCCCGTAGCCGCTCGCCGAGGGAGGCGGCGGCGACGCCACGCCGGTACGCCTCCTCGGCGAACTGTCCGTTCACGTCGGCGCGCAGCAGCTGGTCGCGGTAGTCGGTGAGGCCGGCGGAGGCGAGCACGTCGGCGTGGGTGAGGACGGTGGCCCAGCGGCGCAGCGGGAAGAGTTCCTCGCTGCGCAGGTCGTGCAGCCAGGTCGCGCCGTCCCGCTGCCAGGCGTCGACCCAGTGCGAGCCGGCGGACCACAGGGCCAGCTCCGGCTCTGCGGAGCGCAGCACCCCGCGCCAGGCCCGCCACCGGGAGGCGACCCTGTCCAGGAGGGCGGCGTCGACGTCGGTGACGCCGCGCTGGAACAGCTCCCAGGCCTGGGGGTGCCGGGCCAGGAGGGTGCGGCCGGCCCGGGTCGCCTCGATCGCCTCCGCCAGCCGTTGCTGTGCATCCGGGTTCGTGGGCTGCCATGCCGGGATCCGTAGGCCGCCGAGCGCGACCGCGTGCTGGTGCAGCGCGGCGGCCTGGGCCTGGGCGGCGACCAGGCGTCCGGTGGTCACCTCGACCCGCTCGACGTCGAGCGTCGCGCCGGCGACCAGGTGCACGGCCAGCTTGTCGACGACGGCCTGCCGGCGCTTGCGCTTGCCGAGCAGCTTCTTCGCCGCCTCCTGCGCCTCGGCGTGCCAGGCGGCCAGTTCGGGGCGGGCGAACACGTCCGGGCGGAAGGTGGCGAGCTCGCTGGCGAAGCCCTGGTGGAAGGCGGCCAGCTCCCCCTGGAGCCGGGCCGCGGCCTCGTCCCACCGGCGGTCGCTGGCGCGCAAGGTGGTCTCCCGGTCCGGGAGCATTGCGCGTACGGCGAGCCAGGCGCCGGCCTGCAGCTCGGTGACGGTTTCCGGGGTAGGCAGCGTTCGTAGCAGCCCGAGCAGCTGGGGGTGCGCGGCGAGGTCAGCGCGGAGGCGTTCGAGGTCGGCGGCGATCTCGGTGACGGCCGCGCCGTGCAGCCCGTCGAGGGTCCGGCAGCCGCTGAGCGCCCAGGGATGCTCGGGCCGGACCCGCGCCGAGCGGGCGGCGGCCGGGAACTCTCGCAGCGTCGTCTCCACCCGGGCGCGTACCTCGGCGGGGGCGTGCAGGTAGCTCACCGGGACCGGGGCGGCAGGGCCGTCCCCGTACGCGAGGACCTGCTCGTAGGCCGACCAGAGCGATATCCCGACCGGGTTGGTGGTATGGACCTGCGTCGGATACTCGGCCAGCGGGGCGAGCCGCGCTCGGTAGGCCGTTTCGACGGCCGTCCAGTCGCCGTCGCCGCCCAGGTCGTACTGGTCGAGGGCCTCGCGCAACTGCTGTCGGATGGCGTTGAGTGACTGCTTGCGCCCGTGCAGGTCCAGCGCGAACGGTCCGAGACCGATCTGCTTGAGCCGGCGCTTCACCACCTCGAGGGCGGCCTGCTTCTCGGCGACGAACAGCACCGAGCGGCCGGCGGCGACCGCGCGGGCGATCATGTTGGTGATGGTCTGCGACTTGCCGGTGCCGGGCGGCCCTTCGAGCACCAACGACTGTCCGCGCTCGGCCATCACGATGGCCTGCATCTGGGAACCGTCGGCGGGGATCGGCAGGTGCAGCTCCCCCTCGTCCACCGCGACGTCGGCGTCATGGTTCGGGCGGGCCGGGTCGTCGAAGGTGGCGCCGGAGGATTCCACCAGATGCCGGACCACAGGGTTCTCCATGAACCGGGGCCAGTGGTCGCCGAGGTCCCGCCACATCTGAAAGGTGGAGAACTGCAGCAGCCGCAGGCTGGCGGTCTCGTCGATGCGGTAGTTCAGCCGGTTGTCGACCAGCCCGGTGTTGACCGCCGCGAGGGTCTTCGCGATGTCGATGCCATGCTCGTCGAGGACCGGCTGCTCCAGCTCCGGGATCCGCACACCATGCTTGACCCGCAGCCACTCGATGAGGCAGTAATTGGGACTGGCCACCTCGGTGCCGTCGATGACCATCGCGTACGGACGGCGGCCGCTGCCACCCTCGATGCGCACCGGCAGGAGAAACAGCGGCGCGTACGCCTCTCCCCCGGTGGTCTTGGTGTGCACCAGGGTGCCGATGGTCAGGTAGAGGTAGTTGCTGCCGGTCTCCTGCTCCATCGTGCGCGCCTCGCGCTGCAGCGCCCGCATGGCGGTCTTGTAGCGGGCCTCGGTGACGGCGCCGTAGACCCGCCGGTCGGTGCGCAGCTCCCGGCTGAGGATCTCGGCGTCGAGGTCCTGCACCCGGCGCGCGCCGGCCAGCTCGTGGACATGGCTGATGTCATCCTGCGGGATGACCTGCACCTGACGGCCGTCGTGGATGAGGTCGTCCAGCAGGGCGAGGGCGCCGGCGGGCACGTGCAGGTCCAGACCGCGGCCACGCTTGGGCAGGTTGAGCAGCGGGTTGCGCAGGCTCAGATCGAGCAGGGACTTCCGCCACTGCTGGATGCGCGCCGGGGAGCCGTCGGCGGGCTGCGGCACCTCGTCGCCCTCGTCGGCGAGCTGGCGCAGCTTCGCGGCCGCGACACCGGGCGGAAGGTCGAGCGACGCGCCGGCGTCGGGGGTCATCTCGGCCTCGACGGGCGCGGGCGCGACCAGCTCGTCGGCCGACGGCAGCGGCCGGATCCCGGAGCGGTGGGCGAGGTGGACGTCGACGACGCCCTGCAGGCGGTGGCCCTCGCCGCGGAAGTGGCCGAGCCCGACGCGTACCGCCTCGGTGAAGGCCGCCGACTGGGCGCCAGGCCCGACGCGGGTCAGCTCGACCGGCACCGCCCGGCCCGAGTCGACCATCGAGATCAGCAGGTTGGTCTCGGTGACCGCCGCAGCACCGAGCCGCTCCTCTTCGAGGAGGAAGCCGCCGAAGGCATGCCCCTCGCTGATGAAGATGAGCGGGTGCACCCCGGCCGCCTCCAGGCATGCCGCGTAGGTAACGGAGAGGTCGAGGCAGTTGCCGAGGCGCCCGTCCAGCACCGCGGCCGTCGTCCGCACCTTCTGGCCGCTGTTCTCGAACGACGCCGGCAGGGTCTGGTAGGTGATCTCGAGCTGGCGCAGCGCCTCGTACACGGCGCCGGCGATCAGCGCCGCCCGCTCCGGGCCGTCCTGGTAGCCCTGCAGCGAACCGGAGCCGGTACGCGCGAGCAGGAGCTGCGCCGCCGACCGCAGCACGGCCTCGACCGCCCGGGTGTTCGGCTGCACGAAGGCGGCCAGGCTGTCGTAGAGGGCGGGACTGTTGAACCACTCGTTGTGTGCGAGCACTCGGGACGGGGCGACCAGCGTCAACGCCTTGTCATCCGCCTCGACGGTGAGGCGGTAGTCAACCGGGAACGCCTCGTCGGTGCGGTAGAGCAGCGCCCGGTCGGGGGTGACGTCGCGGAAGTCGTCCCAGCCAGTGCTCGCCCCGCTCCGCAGCGGCGCAGTGAGGGTACGCGTCCACGGCTCGGTGAGCGCACCGTCGGGGCCGAGTAGCTCCAGCGTCAGGGTGACGTCCGCCAGCGGTTCCGTGCCGCGGTTGAGAAGCGTGAGGTGGCGGACCAGCGGCACCCGGTTGTGCACGAGGGCGGCGTTGACCGCCGGCTGCACAAGCAACGCGACGTCGAGCTGGTCGTCGTCGGCGGTGAACTGCGCGAAGACGCTGTCGGACATGGGCGTTTCTCCAGGTGGCAAGGCCGAGAATGGTCAGCCTAGCGGTCG
>NZ_JBEXLR010000121.1:0-17410 GCF_040610095.1 Micromonospora sp. NPDC004540 | reverse complement strand
TTCTCAAAGAACAACCACACACCATCCGGAAACCCCGCACCAGCAGGACCCCCGTCCGGGGCATTTCGTTCAACCGCACCCGCCGCTCTCGCGCCGGGCACTTTTACTACGTTACCTCACCGTCTCTGCCGTGTCAAACCGTGTGTCCCGGTCTGTCATGCTTCGTACGGGTCGGCGCCGCTGAACACGCGCAGCGGCGAACCGCTGTGCTTGGCCATCGGATTTGGCAGGCCGGCCGCTGCGGTCTCCCGCCAGCTCGCCCGGTGCCCTGCCGGTCGTCAACCTTACCCGGTCGGTTCCGCTCCGCCAAATCCGCCCTGCGGCGTCGTCGGCGAGCCCCGCCCGGCCCGGTTCCGTCGAGGTGCAACCTCGGCGGATCGGGCGCCATTCCGGTCCGTGGCCCTCGGGATCTTCGTCCCGTTTGCCCCGTTCCGCGCTGGCAGAGAGAAAGTTACGCGGCTGCGGGATTGATCGTCAAATCCAGGGACAGCGTCCCGCGTCACATCATCACCGCGGAGCTATCTGCCCTGCTCAAGTGCGCTGTGGCGGCGGAATCCGCCGGTCGACGGCCCAGAACGCCCGCGCCGCACCCCTGGTCGACGGCCCTTGAACGGCCTCAAGGACAGCGTCGTCGAGGGACTCCGCATTCCCGCACAGCCGCGAGTTCCACCGTGAGGCTTCGGCGCGGCCCACCGGGCCGCGCTCAGGCGGTCGGCCGGCGGCGGGCGGCGAGCCAGCCCCGGATGCCGAGCACCCCGACGGTCGTACCGATGGCCAGCGAGGCCGCAATGAGGAGCGCGTGCACCCAGAGGAAGCTGGTCGGGCTCCCCTCGCCCACCGTGCCGGCCGACCACGCCCGCGGGTCGTTCCAGATGGCGACCGCGAACCTCGGCCAGATCACCCAGGTCCAGACCCCGACCCCGACCAGGAACAGCGACCAGCCACGCGACAGCACCATGGCTGGCCAGTATGCCAGCGGGACATCGCCGCAGGTCGGGTCAGGAGCGCGAGGACCGGAGCAGACGGAAGGTCAGTGAGTAGCGCAGCGCCGGCAGCGGCGGGATGCTGTGCTGCCACGCCGACCGGGCCGCCCCGGTGAGGACGTACCCGGAGCGGGGCGCCAGCTCCAGCTCGTACACCCGGCGGTTCTCCCCGGTGCCCCGCTGGAACCGCAACAGACAGGCGGAGCCCAGCGAGAGGCCGACGACCGTCGGCCCGAAGGCGGGCGCGTCGCGGTGCCAGCCGATGACGGACTTCGGTGGATAGCGGGTGACCAGGGTCTGGGCGAGCGTCTCGGGGTCGAGCCCGGCGAGCGCGGCACAGCGCTCGCGCACCCCGTGCAGCGCCACCGGCAGCGCTTCCGTGGCGGTGAGGCGGAAGGAGCCGTAGTCGTAGTCGTAGCCGAAGTGACGGACGGTTCGACGGGCGATCTGCCCGCGCATCCGGACCTCGTGGAAGTCGAGGGCGTCGAGGGTGGCGAGCAGGGAACGTTCCTCGTCGGCGTCGACCAGGTCCGGCTGGTAGGTCAGGCCCGCCGGCCGCTCGTGGATCCCGCGCATCCTGCCCACCTGCCAAACGTAACGGCGGGCCGGGACGCGCGCCGCGCGAAACCGGCCCGCCACGCGGCGGTCAGAAGCAGGTGACCGCCCCGCCGATCGCCGGGTTCGCCCGGTCGTGGTGGTGGACGACGCCGGCGGGGTCGGTCATCGAGCCGCCCCAGATGGCACAGCCGGCACCGACGAAGAGGTGGACCGGGCCGGCGGCATAGCGCCGGCGGCCCTCGTCGACGCCAAAGGTGGTCCACTCGGGGTCCAGGTAGACGCGGGTCCCGGTGAGCGTGCCGACGTACGCCGACTTGAGGGTGACCGTGCAGCCGTACCCGGTGAACGGGTTGCGCAGGAGGTGGACGGTGCCGAGCCGCGCACCGGTGGCGGCGTCGTGGATGGGGTCCCGGTCGACGGCGGTGAAGCCGGGACCGCAGAGCGCCTCCGGGGTGTACGGGTTGTGCACGGCGGCCTGCGCGCCGGTGCCCACCGCCGCCACCAGGACGGCCGCCCCGGCCGCCGCGACACCGATTCGTCGAATGACCCGCTGCATCTGCATTCCCTTTCCTCGTACCGACGGATGCGGGATCAGAATGGTGGGCCCGCCGACCCGGGCCGAATGTGCGCGGTGGACACTCCGGGACGCTTCCTGGTGTGCCGGGCGGCCGCGGCATGGCCCTCCACCTGGGCGGGAGCGGCGGAGACGATCGGCGGACACCGATTATGAGGTATCTCGCAGAAACGCTCGTCGACGAATTCGAAATTGCATTCGTGTTTCCCGCATTCGACCGGAGGGCACTGTTTCGGCACGACGACACGGAGGTGGTCACCATGCAGCCGTTCAATCCGTGGGCCTGGCGGGACCCGTCCGCCCTCGCCGGCGGCTACGACCAGACCCGCCCGGACGACGTGCCGCGGCAGCGGTCCGAGGGCGCCACCGGCGAGGGCCCCGACGCGCCCGGCCCGGGCACCCCGATCGACCTGACCGGCTACCGGGTGGAGGCGACCGACGGCCGGATCGGCGCGATCGACCAGGCGAGTGAGGACGCCGGCGCCGGCTACCTGGTCGTGGACACCGGACCGTGGATCTTCGGCCGGAAGGTGTTGCTGCCGGTCGGCACGGTGGCCCGGGTCGACCACCTGGAGCGCGTGGTGCACGTGGACCGGACCCGGGAGCAGGTCAAGGAGTCGCCGGCCTTCGACCCGGACGACTTCGGCCGCGCCGCTTACCGGGAGCAGGTCGGCAACTACTACGCCGAGAGCTACCGGCGGGACTGAGCGCGGGGCGGGAGAGGCGCGGCGGCCGGTAGGGCCGTCGCGCGTTCCGGTCTGCGCGCAGGGCGATGGACCGGCTACCGTGTCAGACATGGTCCGGCCGAGCACCTGCGCCCCGGAGACCGTCGACGGTCTCCCGGCGGCTGCCGCTCCGGTTCTCCCGGCCCGTGTCGACGACGGTCGGGAGCAGATCCTCGACCTCCTCCGTGCCGGTGGGCTGCGGTTCCGCGCCGGCGGGCGATGGCGGCGCTCGCACTGACGAGCGAACCCCACTGATCCGGGCACACCCCGGGTCTCCTCCGCGCGCCCGCGCGTCCTCCACCGAACCGCACTGAGAGGCGTACGACCATGTCCGCAGCACGGATGCTCACCGGTGACCGCCCGACCGGGCGGCTGCACCTCGGCCACTACGTGGGCAGCATCGCCAACCGGGTGAAGCTGCACCAGCGCTACGAGAGCTTCTTCATCATCGCCGACCTGCACATGCTCACCACGCGCAACAGCCGCGAGGACATCGAGCAGGTCTCCCGCAACGCCCGCGAGATGGTCACCGACATCCTCGCTGCCGGCGTCGAGCCGGCCCGGGCCACCTTCTACCTCCAGTCGGCGATCCCCGAGGTCGGCGACCTGAACACCCTGTTCCAGAACCTGGTCACCGTGCCCCGGCTGGAACGGGTCCCGTCGCTCAAGGAGATGAGCCGGGACGCCGGCAAGGAGGAGATGCCGTACGGGCTGCTCGGCTATCCCGTCCTCCAGGCCGCCGACATCCTCTGCGTGAAGGGGCAGGTCGTCCCGGTGGGGAAGGACAACGCCGCGCACGTGGAGGTGACCCGGGAGATCGCCCGGCGCTTCAACCACCTCTACGGCGAGGTCTTCCCGGTGCCCGAGATGATCATGTCGGAGACGCCCACCCTGGTCGGCACCGACGGCGCGGGAAAGATGAGCAAGAGCAAGGGGAACGCCATCGCGCTCTCCGACGACCCGGCCACCGTGCGGCGCAAGGTGCTGGGGATGTACACCGACCCGAACCGGGTCCGGGCCGACGTGCCGGGCACGGTCGAGGGGAACCCGGTCTTCGCGTACCTCGACGTGTTCCACCCGGACCGGGCGAAGGTAGAGGAGCTCAAGGCGCGCTACCGGGCCGGCCGGGTCGGCGACGTCGAGGTCAAGGAGGAGCTGGCGCGCGCGCTCAACCGGTTCCTCGACCCGGTCCGGGAGCGGCGGTCCCGATTCGAGGGGCAGCCCGGCCTGGTCGACGAGCTGATTTTCGAGGGCACCGAGCGGACCCGCGCCGAGGTGCGCCGCACCCTGGTGGAGGTGCGCCGGGCCATGGGTCTGACCAGCGCCTACACCCAGGTGCGGCGGCGGGCCGAGCGCTACCGCAAGGCCGTCGGCACGCCGGCCTGAGATTCCGGGTACGCCGACCGGCTGGCCCGGACAGGGCCTTGCGCCGCCCCCGGGCCGGCCGGTTAGGCTGCTCGCATGACCAGCGCGCACGCGTTCCCGACGGCGTCCTCCGACGTCCTGTTCGGCGCGCTGCGACGCCGGCGGTCCCACGACCGCCTGCGCTGAGCATTCCTCACTGCGACCGGCGGATCGAGCCGCCGGTCACCACCGATCGTCCTCGGTCCGCCCGCATCCGAATTCCGTGATCCGCGCGAGGCGGATCCGATCGAGATCGGCGTACCCATGGATCTGGAGAAACTGCTGACCGACCGGCTGGCGCCGGCGTTCGCGACGGTGGCCGGCGGGCCGGTGGACCCGGTCGTGCGGCGCTCGCAGCGTGCGGACTTCCAGTCGGACGCAGCGCTGGCGCTGGCCCGGCGGCTCGGCCGGCCGCCCCGCGCCATCGCCACCGAGGTGCTGGAGCGCGCGGAACTGGTCGACCTGTGCAGCGCCGCAGAGGTCTCCGGCCCGGGCTTCCTCAACCTGACCGTGGCCGACGACGCCCTGGCCGGGCTGGTCTCCGCGCTGGCCACCGACCCTCGGCTCGGGGTGCCGGTGGCCGCCGAGCCGGAGACCGTGGTGGTCGACTACTCGGCGCCGAACGTGGCGAAGGAGATGCACGTCGGGCACCTGCGTTCGACGGTGATCGGCGACGCGGCGGCCCGGGTGCTGGAGTGGCGGGGGCACCGGGTGCTGCGCGCCAACCATCTGGGCGACTGGGGCACGCCCTTCGGCATGCTGATCGAGCACCTGGTCGACCTGGGCGAGGCCGAGGCGGCGCAGGAGCTGTCGATGGGCGACCTGGACTCGTTCTACAAGGCGGCCCGGGCCAAGTTCGACGCCGACGCGGCGTTCCGCGAGCGGTCCCGGCTGCGGGTGGTGGCGTTGCAGGGCGGCGACCCGGCGACGCTGCGGCTGTGGCGGCTGCTGGTGGAACAGTCCGAGCGCTACTTCCTGACCGTGTACGACCTGCTCGACGTGACCCTCACCGAGCGGGACTTCCACGGCGAGAGCAGCTACAACGACCTGCTCGGCCCGGTGGTCGAGGAACTGGACCGGCTCGGGCTGCTGCGGGAGAGCGACGGGGCGGCCTGCGTGTTCCCGCCCGGCTCGGTCGGCCGGGACGGGGAGCCGCTGCCGTTGATCGTGCGCAAGTCCGACGGCGGGTACGGCTACCCGGCGACCGACCTGGCGGCGATCCGGCACCGGACCGGCACGCTGGGCGCGACCCGGATGCTCTACGTGGTCGGGCTGCCGCAGCGGCGGCACTTCGAGATGGTCTACGCCGCCGCCGCGCAGGCCGGTTGGCTGGCCCCGCCGGCCCGGGCCGAGCACGTCGGGTTCGGCTCGATCCTCGGGCCGGACGGGCGGATGCTGCGCAGCCGGGCCGGCGGGTCGGTGAAGCTGGTCGGGCTGCTGGAGGAGGCGGTGGCCCGGGCCACGGCGCTGGCCCGGGAGCGGAACCCGGAGCTGGGCGAGGCCGAGGCGGCCGAGGTGGGTAGGGCGGTCGGCATCGGCGCCATCAAGTACGCCGACCTGTCCAGCGACCGGCACAAGGACTACGTGCTCGACTGGGAGCGGATGCTGTCGCTGGACGGCAACACGGCGCCCTACCTCCAGTACGCGTACTCCCGGATCCGGTCGATCTTCCGGCGGGCCGGGGTGGCGGCCCGGCCGGAGGCGGGGATCTCGCTGGCCGAGCCGGCCGAGCGGGCGCTCGCCTTCGAACTGGTCGGCTTCGGGGCGGTGGTCGGCGAGGTGGCGGAGAACCTGGAGTTCCACCACCTGACCGGCTACCTGTCCCGGCTGGCCGCCGCGTTCAGCGCGTTCTACGAGCGGTGCCCCGTGCTGCGGGCCGACGAGCCGGTCCGGGAGAGCCGGCTCGTGCTCTGCGACCTGACCGCGCGGGTGCTCCGGCAGGGCCTGTTCCTGCTCGGCATCCGCACCCCCGAGCGGCTGTGAGGCGGCCTCCACCGATTGCTGGAAAACGGCGTCCGGCCGGTGGTCCACCAGGACCACCGGCCGGACGACACACGCCGGGGGCTCAGCTCGGGCGGCGCTGCAGCCGCCAGAACCCGAAGCCGGCCAGCAACCCGGCCAGCACCAGGTAGAACGCCGACTCCAGCCACTGGAACGACCAGTACCGGCTGGTCGGCTGGTACGCGATCTCCACGTGCACGTCGTGCTTCGCCAGGCACACCGCGGTGTCCCCGTACGGGCCCTCGGCCGTGCCGGTCTCCGGGGCGTTGGTGAAGCACTCGTTGAAGATCCCCTCGTCGAGCGGCTCGCCCGTCTTCGTGAGCAGTTCGCTGACGTCGGTGACCCAGGCGTCCGGCACGCTCAGGCCCTTGACCACCGGAGCGCCGGTGATGCTGCCCAGGCTGCGCGCCTGGTTCATGGCCTGCACGGTCATCGGCATGGTGAGGTGCTCCGCCGGCAGGAAGTGCGGCCGGATCACGTTGGGCACCAGGAACTGGAAGACCACGAAGGCCAGGATGGTCAGCGCCATCGCCGGCACCGTCCGGCGCACCAGCAGTCCGATGAGCGTCCCGAGCACGAAGGCGAACGCCGCGTACGCGATCGGCGCGATGTTCCGGGCGCCGAACAGGATCGTGCTGAACCGGTTGTCGGCCACCTGGTCGACCGGGCTCGCCGCCCAGGTCAGCAGCAGGCTGGCCGCGCCGGCCACCGCCATGCTGGCCAGCCCCACCAGGGCCAGCTTGACCGCCAGCCAGTGCCGCCGGGTCACGCTCTGGCTCCAGACCAGCCGCTGGGTGCCGGCCTCCAGCTCCCGCGCCACCAGGGGCGCGCCCCAGAACATGCCGACCAGACCCGGGATCAGCCCGACCAGCGCAGCCAGGTAGAGCAGGGCGTTCTCGTAGTCGGCGCTGAACTGGCTCAGCTGCGGGCCGCACTCGGCCAGGCTGGCGCACTGCGCCCGGTAGTTGTCGTAGGACTCCCGGATGTCGAACCCGAGACAGAGGAAGTACGCCGTGATCAGGGCCAGGCCGATGACGCCGACCAGGGCCTGCCCGCGGAACTGCCGCCAGGTCGTCCAGATCACCGCACGGCCTTCCCCGCCATCGCGTCCGTCAGGCCGGCGGAGACGCCCGCCGCCCGGGTCATGTAGCTGAGGACCATCTCCTCCAGCGAGACCGGCTCGACGCTCCACGGCGTACGCGGCAGCGCGCCGGCCACCCGCACCACCGCGCGGCAGTACTGGTCGGTGTGCTGCATCCGGATGACCTCGACCTCCGCCGGCAGCCGGTCCAGCTCGCCGCGCGGGGCCACCAGCCGGTGGTGCTGGGCCAGCAGGTCCTTCACCTCGCCGGCGACCTGCACCCGGGAGGCGCAGAGCACGATGAGGTAGTCGCAGACCCGCTGCACGTCGCTGAGCAGGTGCGAGGAGAGGATCGCGCTGGCGCCCAGCTCGGCGACGAACTCCATCAGGTTCTGCATGAACCCGTCCCGGGCCAGCGGGTCCAGCGCGGCTGCCGGCTCGTCGAAGATCAGCAGTTCCGGGCGCTTCGCGGCGGCGATGGTCAGCGCCAGCTGGGCGCGTTGGCCGCCGGAGAGCCGGCCCGCCTTCTGCTTCAGGTTGAGCCCGACCTGGGCGATCCGCCGGTCGGCCAGCGCCTGGTCCCAGGACGGGTTCAGCTTCGCGCCCATCCGCAGGTGGTCCGCCACGGTGAACGTGCCGTAGACCGGGGTGTCCTGCGCGACGAACCCGACCTTGGCCAGGTGCGCCGCATTCGCCGCCGGAGGCGAACCGAGCACCCGCAGGGTCCCCGCCGTCGGCGTGATCAGGCCGCAGGCGAGGTTCAACAGCGTGGACTTGCCGGCGCCGTTCGGCCCGACCAGGCCGACCACCCGTCCGCGGGGGACGTTGAGGTTGCAGTCGGCCAGCGCCAGCCGCTTGCCGTATTGCTTCGTCAGACCCTCGGACTGGAGTGCGGGATAGGAATTCTCCTGTGGCATAGCGTCAATCCTGCGGATCGCGGCCTGCCGCAGCATCGGTCCAAAGTAGGGTCGGCGCTCCTGGCTACCGTACTTTTGACTGGTTTCCCTCGGCCGGCCACGACGGCGGCGAAGCACGCGCGGCGGCGCCGGGGAAACGGGTTCCCCGGCGCGCCGTCGGATGCGTGCGGTCAGCTGACATGCCGCTGGATCCGCCACAGGCCGAAGCCCGCCAGCAGCCCCGCGAGCGCGAGGTAGAACGCCGACTCGATCCACTGGAACGACCAGTATCGGCTGTCGGGCTGGTAGTCGACCTTGACGTGCAGGTTCAGGTCACCGAGACAGCCCGCGGTGTCGCCGGCGCCGCCCCCGGCGGTCTGCGGCGGCTTGGTCAGACAGGTGTCGATGGTCCGGGCGTCGACCGGCTGCCCGCTCGCGGTGAGCAGCTTGCTGGTGCCGGTGACCCAGGCGTCGGGGATGCTCAGGCCCTTCACCGTGGCGTCGGTGCCCACCCCGCGCAGCTCGCGGAGCGCTTCGGCGGTCATCGACTTCGTCACGGTGACCGGCGCCATCAGGTGCGGCCGGGCCATGTTCGGCATCAGGACCTGGAGCAACGTGAAGGCGAGGATGGTCAACGCCATCGCCGGCACCGTCCTGCGCAGCAGCAGCCCGATGACCGTGCCCAGCACGAAGGCCAGCGCCGCGTACGCGATCGGCGTCAGATTGCGGGCGCCGAACGCCAGCGCCGCGAACCGCTCCCCGGACACCTTGTCGAAGGGGCTCGCCGCCCAGGTCAGCAGCAGGCTGGCCAGCGCCGCGACCGCCATGCTGGCGAACCCGACGAAGAGCAGCTTGACCGCCAGCCAGCGGCGCCGGGTGACGCTCTGGTTCCAGACCAGCCGCTGGGTGCCCGTCTCCAGCTCCCGGGCGATCAACGGGGCGCCCCAGAACACCCCCAGCACCGCCGGGATGATCGCCAGCAGCAGCGCGAGGAAGAGCAGCCGGGTGCGGTAGTCGTCCTGGAACTGGCTCATCGCGTCCAGGCACCGGTCGGCGACCGCGCACCGGGACTGGTAACGGTCGTACGCCTGCCGGATGTCCAGACCGGTGAACAGGAGATAGGCCGCCAGCGGCGCCAGCGCGACGACGCCGACGAGGGCCTGGGTGCGGAACTGCCGCCAACTCATCCAGATCATCGCGGCACCTCGACCCACGGCGACGGACACGACTCATCAATAGGCATGACCGCATCCTGCGGAGGCGGCCGTCGGCCAACATCGGCCCAAAGCACGGTTCAACGCGCCCCGGACCGTACTTTTGACCGGTTCGGTGGACCCGGCGACTACCTAGCGTGGGTCGCATGGACACTTCGGACCGGTCGGCCCGCGGGGCCGGAATCGCCTTCGACATCGCCTTCGCCCTGGCGGCCCTGCTGGGCATGGCCTTCACCGCCTACATGATCAGCGACAGCTGGGGCGGCAGCTACGCGGTCTTCGACACCGCCGTGGCCGGGGTGGTGTCCCTGCTCGCGCTGGGTCGCCGGATCAACCGGACCTGGACGGCCGTCGCCGGCCTGGTCGTGGTCGCGGTGGCGATCCTCGTCTCGCAGGTCGCCGACCTGCCGCAGGAGCCCAGCCCGATCGCCTCGCTGGCGCTGGCCGTGCTGGTCGCGTCGGCGCTGCGGCACCTGCCCACCCAGTGGGGCTGGGGCATCGCGGCCGGCGGCCTCGCCGTCGTCCTCGCCTGCTGGATCACCGGCGGCTTCCGGGCCGTCGCGGTGATGGGCACCCTGGCCTGGCTCGGCGCCGTCGCGCTCGGCGCGTCGATGCGCGGGGTCGACGCGGGTAAGCCGGCTCACCCGCCAGCCGTCGACCTCTTGCGGACTGCACGCCAACTGACGGCCGGCGCTACTTCTCCGCCGGCAAGTCGTGAAACCACCGCCGAGACGATGCGGGCACCAGCAACAGACCGACGATGACTGACGCACCAACGATCTGCAGCAGCCCTGACCCTTCAGCCTTGGTGATCGCTACGACGCCGTACACAACGCTGGCGGTCGAGAAAACGGTCGTCCAAAACCGGGCCCGCCCGCTACCACGCCACAGGCCGTAAGCCAACGCTAGGAGAAGAAGCACCCCGATCAACCCGGTGACCATGGATGGACCACTCGCAAACATCATCGACGCCGGGAGCACGGCCGCCACGAGCAAAATCACGGAGGCGGCGACGACCGGCATGGGAACGCGTCGCTGACTTTGCTCGATCATCGGCTCATGGTAGGCGTCGTCCACCCGGTCCACTAGAGACTGGCCGCCGGCTTCGACCAGGTGCTGGGTCACGTGCCAACAGAGGACCTGACCCGCCTCGGATTTGGCGGCTCTGCCGGCGGCAGCAGGGGTTGTGCTCAGGCGCCCGGCCGATGCCGGCGCTTGCGCCGCCAGCGGCATCGAGCAGTGTTGGTGGTGCAGGCCGGCGATGACCTCCGCCAAACCGCCATTCGGAGGCGACCCGAACACCGGATCCGCCGCTGTCGTGGGTCGTGCGAGGCTGCGCGAACACGAGTCGCTGCACAGGCCGACGAGGCGGTGGAGCCGGCGGACACGGGGGCGACGTGAGCGGCGACGAACGAAACGGCGGGCTGGCCGGGGTGAAGGAACCTCGGCCCGCACAGGTCGGTGCCGCCTTGGGGCAGGTGGTCGTCGTCGGTGCGGGCGGGCTGGTCCCACTTCCGATGGCGCTCCCGCTCTGGCTGATGGTGCCGTCCTACCGTGGCGCTCTGCTACTCGGCCTGGCGGTGTTGCTGCTCGCCGCCCTCTTTGGCCTCGGGACGGCCACGCGTCAAGGGTCGGCGCTCACCGAGAGGGTCGGGCTCCGAGTCGGCTGGACGCTGCTGGTCGCCACAGGCGGTTTCGCCCTTTTCGGCTACTGCCTGGTACGGCTGCCCGACCTCGTGCCCGGCCTTCACGGCTACATGTTCTATCTGCTGCCCGCGTTGGGGCTGGCGCTGGTCACGGCGGTACTCACCCGGCCCCGCGTGGTCCGGCTGCCGGCGATCGCGTTGATCGTGCTCCTCATCAGTGGGACGTCCCTTGCAACGGTGGAGCAACGGGCCGACGAACTCGCCCAGCGTCTCGACCACGCCGGCACCGAGGCCGACCTGGTGTTCGTCACCGCGTTGCCCGGCTACAGCAAAGCCGAGCCGCCTGCGGTGACGCCTACCACCAAGTTCGCTCTCACGTACTCGCCAGTGAACGGGTCGGGTGGCCGGATCATCGTGTGGGCAAACCGTGGGGGGCTGCCGGACTGCCTGCCGGAGCCGCCGGGCGGATATCCGACCGGGTACGGCTGCTCGCGAGAGGCGCCGGAGCGGTCGTACCAGGAGATACCGCCGGACCTGCATGAATATGTGGCAGTCCGGGGTGACCGCGTAGTGCACGTGCGCGCCACCCGGGACGTGGACCGGGCCACGCTGCGGGCCGCGGTGGACCACGCCAGGCAGGCGACGCCCGACGAACTGGAGCAACTGCTGCCGACGTTGCCGCTCCACCTGCGCCGCTGAGCCCACAACACGCCCGACTTGCCGGAGTCGTCTTCCGTTGTCACATTGCCCCGCGAGCGTCGGGGCGGTGTTCTCGACGGATACGAAAGAACCCCCGACCCTGCCGTTATGGCTGGTCGGGGGTCTTCTCGTGCTCTGTGCGCCCGAAGGGACTCGAACCCCTAACCGTCTGATCCGTAGGAGCGAGCGTGGCCGGCGGGCGTGCCGATCACCTCGCCGGCGGCTTGGTACCGGCGTTCCTCGGATGGCGCGGCGTTGCGCTCCGCTGGGGTCAAGCTGGGGTCACCTGACCCCTGCTGAGGATCACGGTTTAGGAAGTGTGGACACGACCGAGAGCGGCACGGCGATTCCCTCGCTGCCTGCACGGCCATAACGGCTCCCACGTCCAGGAGCTGACCGCCGTTGACCCTCGGGTCCCCTCCCATCGGGCACGCAACGGGCACACCGTCGGGGCGGCGCCATCCCCGAGCTTTTTGTTGACCCTCGCTACGAGTCCGTCTGCCTCGCTGCCGGTAAGACCCAGCGCACGAACACGATCGTCACGACAACCCCGGCGACCGCGACCAGGCCAGCCACCAGGGCCGCACGAGGCGAGTTGCACCGGCGCAATTCGAAAGCCGTGATGACGGTGAACAGCAACGCGAAAATCTCGAACGCGGCGAGCCAGAGAAGTCCGGCGAAGGTCAGCAGTCCCTCGATCATGTCGCGGCCGATAAAGATCAACCTGCCGCCGAATGCCGCGCCCGCCCAACACAACGTCGCCAGGCTCGCCCACACGTACACCGCTCGGTAGGAAACGGGGGCAGAACCGCCGCCCCCCGGTATAACGAGGGGTGTCCCGGCGGGACCGTCGGACGGAATCAACGGTCGAGGCGTCTCAGAGGGGGGCATACGCGGAGGCTAGCCGCGTAGCTATGCCACGGGAATCGGTCGGAGGGGCCCGCTGCGGCGAGCCGTTCAGGGGCTATTGCCTGGTGGGCGGGCGGGACTCACATCCGCGACCGAGGGATTATGAGATCAAGTTGGCCGACATGCCGACCTGGGGCGAATGGACGTTAGCAGGGAAAACGCCTCTCGACATCTCACACTGCTCCCGGTCGTCCGTCGCCCTCTTGCGGACTAGATGCGGACCGCTCGCCCGCACGCCCGATCTTGGGATGCGACGATCCCATGGTGAGCGACTACGCCGATCGGATCGATCCCGACACATACGCCAATGATCCGATTGTGGCGATCTACCGCGACGACCCGGCCGGGGGCTTCTGTGTGCCCGAGCGAGTGTTCTGGCGCTTGTCACACGTGGCGAAGGGCTACGAGTTGCACCTGCTGCCCCTGCTCGGGGGTTCCGATCCAGTCCGGCTGAACCGGCCCATGATTCAAACGCTGATCGACGAGTTGTGTTTCGTGGCTGACCGACTCAATGACCCCGTGGTGGAGCTGTGGGTCGCCCAACTACTCAAGGCCGCTCAGACGGCTCTTTGGCAACCGGGCGACACACACCTCACCGTGGAAGGCGAATGAGGCGTCCGCCTGGTCCTGGTGCTCAAGCGCTCGGCAACTTGATCGGTCCCGCCCCGTCAGGTCCTGTCTGCCCCGGTGGCTCCCACCCGTGGCTCCCAGACTGTCAGCCTGGGAATTGGACGGGATCGGGTTGCAGCACGGCACCTGGCCTGTTCACGTAGGCCTAATGCGGCCTGGGCTGACCTCGGTTGACACCCATCTGTGGCCCATGGATGGCCCGGCGGTCCCACGCGCCGTCAGCGAGACCCTAGGCTGTCGCCATGTCGGCGGAGCATGGAGACATCGACCTAGATGAGCACAATCGTGAGCTGACTGGATCGAGAAGCATCACCCACAACCGCCTTGCGGCCAGACAGAAGATGGTCCCGCGTCTCGTGGCTGCCTTCGTAGCCGGCGTCGTGCTTGGCGGTATCGGTGTCAACGAGCTGCGGGACTCACGTGAACAGCGGGAGCGGACCGCTTCGGTCTCACTCGTGGCCGTCCCTGAATCAGCCGGTAGCGCGGGTTCGGACTCCCAGGGCATCGTCCAACTGGAGGGGCAACTGGCAGTGATCAACGCTGGCCCCGCGCCGATCACGGTCCGTGGAGCTACGGCGCAGAGGCCGGGCGTCCTGATCAGTGCCACTGGCCAGTCCCGGCTGTTACGCCCCGGCGGTACCGGACAGATCGACGTCAAGCTGCGAATTGAGTGCGCGACCGCTTTCGGGATTGAGCCGTTGTCGATGCGGTTTTCGGTCGAGACAGATGACAAGCAGGTCAGAGAGGTCAACTACCCCGTCGCCCTAGCGGGAAGCATCTGGCACCAGGTGGCCATGCAGCCATGCGAGCGCCGGCGCTGAGACGTAATAGCGTTGGGGCCAAGAGCTGAAGCGGATCTCCTCGTCGGGCAGTCGCCAGACCGTCCAGCCTCCCTGAACGGGGACAAGGTGGAGCGCCCTACGTCCGAACGACCTTGGCCCCGTTCGGGGAGGCTGGTAGCCCTTGTGGTGCCCGGCGAGGTGATCCGCCCGGCATGGCTTACGCGGCGCTCGCCAAGCTCAAGTCGGATGCGCTCGCGGGCGTTCGCCTTCCGGCAACTGGTGCGACCGTCGGGGACTACCTCACGTACTGGCTGGCTGAGATCGCAGCTGAGCGGGTGAGGCCGTCGACCCTGGCCAGCTACGAATGGCTTGCCCGTACCTACGTCGTGCCGTATCTGGGAACGAAGAAGCTTGCTCGGCTGCGACCCTCGGACATCCGGACGTTTCTCTCGCGGCTCAAGAGCGTGTGTCAGTGCTGCGCATTGAAGAAGGACGCCAAACGGGCAGAGCGTGGGCGCCCGGCCAAGTGCTGCGCCCGGCAGCCTCGGCAATGCTGCGAGGCGGTGCTGTCTGATGGCTCGATCCGCTACGTGCATCGGCTGCTGCGGGCCGCGCTTCAAGACGCGGTGACGGAGGAGCTGGTGGCGAGCAACCCGGCGAAGGCGCTGCGGATCTCGCACCGGTACCGGCCGAAGTTCACGCCGTGGACGGCTGATGAGGACAAGCGGTTCTTGAAGACCGCGCGGGATGACCGTTGGTACGCGCTCTACTCGGTCGCCTTGGCCCTCGGGCTCCGCCGCGGTGAGGCGCTGGCGCTGCGGTGGGTCGACGTGGACCTGGTCGACAACGTGCTCCGCGTTCGGCAGTCGCTGCAACGCACCGGCGGTGAGCTCCGGCTCGGGCCGGTGAAGACGGAGGGCTCGGAGCGGGCCGTGGCTCTGCCGCTCAGCCTGGTCGACGTGCTGCGCGGTCATCGGGCGCTGCAACGGACGGAGCGGGAGGCGGCCGGGGACCGCTGGCAAGAGCATGGACTGCTGTTCACCACGAAGATCGGCACTCCGATCGAGCCTCGCAATATCAATCGGCACTTCGACCAGTTGTGCGAGCGGGCGGGAGTCCGGCGCATCCGGGTCCATGACTTGCGTCATTCGTGCGCGACGCTGCTTTACGACCAGGGCGTGCCGCTCGAACGGATTCAGGACGTGCTCGGGCACAGCTCCCCAACGGTCACCAAGTCGATCTACGTGGAGGCGACCCGGCGGGTGCAGCAGGACGCGGTAGACCGGCTCGGCTTCCTCTTCGACGCGTAGGCGTGGGGGTCAGCCGTGGGGGTCGACACGATCAAGGGCCGGTCTCCCATAATGGAAAACCGGCCCTTGACCTGCTGTGCGCCCGAAGGGACTCGAACCCCTAACCTTCTGATCCGTAGTCAGATGCTCTATCCGTTGAGCTACGGGCGCTTGCTGCTCGGCCAGTCTACACACCCGGCTTTCGCGCGGAGACTCCGGGATTCGAACCCGGGAGGGGCTTTAAAACCCCAACCGCATTAGCAGTGCGGCGCCATAGACCAGACTAGGCGAAGTCTCCCTGGTGGCCCGGAGACCACCGCGCCCGAGAATACAGGTCCACACCCGGCGGGAGCAAAGCGACTACCGGGAAGGGGGCGGCCCGAGCGTTTCCACCGTGTGCCACGTCACGCTCGGGTCTACGCTCCATCGATATGCAGGAGCAGCCGCCGAGCGATCCGCCCCGTCGCGAGCCCGCCGTCCAGCCCCGGCGGAGCCGCTCCACCAAGCCGACCTTCACGCCGCCGCCCGCGCCCGAGCCGTCTCGGGCCGAGGTGGCGGGCGACACACCGCCCCGGCCCCGGCGGGCCAAGGTCGCGCCGACCGTCCTCTTCCAGCCGCCCGACCCGGGACAGGCGACGCCGCCCGCCGCCGAGGGGCCGGCGACCCCCCGCCCGCGTGCGTCCGCCGAGGTGGTCGCCACCACCGATCCGGGTACGCCTCCCGTCGCGCCGCCACCGCCCACCGCCGCCGCCGATCAGCCGGTGCTCGAAGAGGCCCCGAAGCGGACCCGCCGTGCGCCGGCCGCGAGGAAGGCCGCCCCGGCGAAAAAGACCACCCCGGCGGCGCGGAAGGGGGCCGCGGCGGCCGAGGTCCCGGTGGCGCTCGAAGCCACGGCGCCCGCGGAGACCGAGGCGTCCGGGGCCACCCCACCCGAACCCGGGACGGCGGAGCCTGCCGCGACAGCGGCGGAAACCGGCGCGACGACGCGCACCGGGCGGGCGCGGAAGGGCACCAAGGCCGCCACGGCGAAGAAGACCGCCCCGACCAAGCGGACACCGGCTCGCCGGGCGTCCGCCGCGCCGGCCACCGTTCAGTCGGACACCGACGAGCCCGCCTCCGCACAGGCCGCCACCGAACCGGACGCTGCGAAGGTCCCGGCGGAGCCTCCCATCCCCGCCCTGGTCCCGCCACAGCCCGCCGCCGCGCAGGTGCCGCCGGTACCGGCAGCCGAAGAGGTACCGGCCGAACCCACTGCCGCGCAGGCCCCGGCGGAACCGGCAGCCGCGCAGGCCCTGACCGAGCACCACGCTGCGGAGACCCCGGCCGAACCCACTGCCCCACAGCCCCCGGCGGAGCCCGTTGACGCCGAGATCCCCGCGGCGGCCCCGCTGGCGACGGACCGGACCAACCCGGCCGCCGAACCGGACACACACCTCGCGCAGCCAGCCGTCGGCGAGGCCGCGGCGCCAGCCCAGGTCACCCCGAAGCCCGAAGGGCGCGACGCCGGCCAGGGCTGGCGGGCGGTCGGCGCGCGCGTACTCGATCATCCGGGCTTCGCACCGGAGCTGCTGGCCCTCGCCGCGGTGGACGCCCTCGGGCCGCGCGCCGCGGACTGGGTGGAGCGGACCCGGGACGCCTACCCGGACGCCGACGCCGACGGGCTGGCCCGGCTGGTGACCCGGCGGTTCGTCCGGCTGGCCGGCACGGGTGGCGCGCTCGCGGCCGGCGTCGGGCTGTTCGCGCCGGTGGCGGAGCTCACGGCGGTGCTCTGGACCCAGGCGAACCTGGTGCTGCACCTGGCCGCCGTCTACGGCCGGGACCCGGCGCATCCGGACCGGGTGGCCGAGCTGCTGGTGCTGACCCAGGTGCACCCGGACGCCGGCACCGCCCGCGCCGCGGTGGACGCGGCCCGTACGGCCGGGGCTCCGGCGGAGGGGCCCTGGTCCCGGGCGGCCGAGGCGGCGTGGCGACTGGCCACCCCGCTGGCCGCGCAGGCCGCCGGCTGGCTGGGCCTGCGGC